>NZ_JBHTDO010000030.1:0-129722 GCF_042666575.1 Actinoplanes sp. GCM10030250
GGGTGGGACTCGTCGAGTGAGCCGTTCGGTGAACCGGTGTACGGCCCTCCGCCGGTCTGAGAGAGCGCCTGATTCACGTACTTGATGTGTTATGTGAGTTCAGGTGCTTTGCCAGTTTGGGGTGGTGCGGAATTTATCGCATCCTGTCTATTTTGGTCCATTTGGCAACACACGCTCATCGGCATGGTCGGGTTTTTAATCGTGGTGACGTTCCGGAGGCCATGAGGGCGGTGAGGATGTACTTGGGTGGCGGTTGAGGTGTCGATGCCGACGGTGCCGTTGTCGAGAATCGGCCGGCGGCCCGGTGAACGTGTCGCGCGAGCACGGGTACGTCGTAGTCAGGCTCGGCGCCCTGGGCGGCCCGAGCGCGAACGCCTACTAGTGGTACAGCTGGAGTCGTAACGGGTCCGGGCTGACCATCAAGTGATTAATGCGTTGCCCGGCGTTTCACGGGGACCGTGAAGTACGAGGTGAACCGGGACCACATCCACATGCCGGTTGTGGCGTCGCGGAACAGGTTGCCGTCGGCATGCAGGCGCACGAGGTGCTCGCGGATCGACGGCGGTGGAGGGCCGTTCAACCAGCGGTGTCCCGGGCAATGCAGCCGGCCTTGCCGGTACAGTTCGTCCATCAGCGCATCGACGGCGTCGACCACCCGGTCGTCCGTTCCTCGGAGGAACTCACGGGGCAGCCGGTTGAGCACCGCACTGATCTCCGCGACCGTTCCCGACGCCTGCTCCGCAGCCGCCGCAGCGATGAACTCGTCTTTCACGCGGTCACCGTACCCGCGCAAGCCAGGTTGTCGGGGAAGTCCGCGACCGCGCGATGGGCGGCACCACGACACTCCGTCGCCCAGCGCAGGGCTCTATGCGACTGGTCCCTACATGCACGTGGGGATTGGCATCCCTAGGGAGTGAGCCTCAGGTGCGTCGTCTGCGCTATCGGCGGCATGAAGGTGAATTGATCAAGACATGCGCATCGGCACTCGAATCACCTTTTTCTTGAATGTCGACCTTCGGCTGGGATCCAGGAGTTTCATGCCACCCTGCTCGCGCTTCGAGAGCGGCCCGACGTTGAAGATGTGCGGGTAGGTATCACCGAGGTCATGGGCGACAACGAATGGCCTTTCAGCGATCATGTCTACGTTGTCGCCAGGGCCTCCGTGCCCGAAGTGCTGCGCTTTACCGCCGCGCTCCAGCCCGAGCCGGAAGTCGGGTCACGCTGGTGGACGGGCTACCCGCCGACCATCGAGATTCCCGTGCCCGAAGGGCAACGGCTGATGACCCTCTGGTGGGATTAGTTCATCCGTCAGCAGGGCCGGTCGGGTGGGCACTCGCTCCGCGGCAGATCCGGATGGCGGGCTCCCGGCTATGGTTTCTCCGTGCTGGTCAAATGGATCACGTGCTGGGCACCGGACCGTGTGGCATTCGGCGTTGGCCAGCAAGCGTGGGCTGAGCTTCACGGCGTTCCTGGCTTCCTGGGTCAGGGTGGTGGCTGGAGCAGGAACACGGCCGGCGTGGCACAGATCTTCGGCCTATGGAACGATCCGGCCAGCTACCAGGCATTCATGGGCGGCGCGCACGACCGCATTGCCGCGGCTCAGGTAGGCACCTTCGATGAGGTTCGGGTACGCATTTTCGACCAGCGGCTCGTCATCGGCGAGGGCTTCCCCGCCGACCATTCCGCGGCTTCGTTGCTGCGGCTCGCGCATTGCCATGTGCGGAAGCGCCGCCAGGCCCATTTCGTCCGGGCGCAGGCCGATGTGTGGAACCCCGGCATGGCAGCGGCGCCAGGCATGTGCGGCGGCGTGTTCGCGCAAAGCGGTGAGGCGGAGTTTCTGGTGCTGTCGGCATGGAGAACGGCCGGAGATCACCAGCGCTACCTCGACGAACGCTTCGGCCAGTTGCGCGAGCGAGCGGGGCTGACAGTCGATCTCGACGCTGTCACCGGTGACGTGGTCGACCTCGAGCCGAGCTGGACCGTCCTTGGTTGATTCCCACGTGGCCTCGGTCAGGGGTTGATCAGTCTCCAGTCGCCTCCGGCCGTCAACTGCACTCGCCAGTACGGCATAGGGTCCGACGCCACGCGCCTACCTGCGTTTTGTTGCCGGGTGCGTTGAATATCGCGGAGTTGTAGACCCACCCTCCGTCCAGCCCTCGATGACCTCGGGTGGAGGACGGACACCAGCACGGTGTTGCCCGGGGTGATGTCGGCGTGCTCAGCCTCCTGCCGCGAGATGGTGAGCACATCGGATAGGAACTGGTAGCCGCTCGTTGGGGGCACTGGTCATCCGGTGGGGAGGAGGCAGTCCGCCCGCCCCGGCGGCTTCGATGGCGGGGTGCCTGAAGACGGGAGACGTCAATGCTGAAGCACCCCAAGGCCGACCGCCAATCCACCGAGGCCCTTGCCGTAGCGCCCCATTTTGGCGCCGAGGGAGTGTCCATACCTCGCCACGAATTGCCGGAGGGCGAGCTGGCGCCGGACGTCGCTTATCAGATCGTGCACGACGAGCTGATGCTGGACGGGAACGCCCGGCTCAACGCGGCCACGTTCGTGACGACGTGGATGGAGCCGCAGGCCGACCGCCTGATGGCGGAGTGTTTCGACAAGAACATGATCGACAAGGACGAGTACCCGCAGACCGCGGAGATCGAGACCCGGTGTGTGAACATCCTGAGTCGTCTCTGGCACGCGCCGGACGCCCAGCAGGCGACCGGATGCTCGACGACCGGGTCGAGCGAGGCGGCGATGCTCGGCGGCCTGGCGCTCAAGCGTCTCTGGCAGCGGCGGCGCGAGGCCGCCGGCCGGCCGGCGGTGCGGCCCAACATCGTGATGGGCATCAACGTCCAGGTGTGCTGGGAGAAGTTCGCCAATTACTGGGACGTCGAGATGCGTCTCGTCCCGATGAACGACGACCGGTACCACCTGACCGCTGAGGGCCTCGAGGAGTACTGCGACGAGAACACCATCGGTGTGGTCGCTGTCCTAGGCTCCACGTTCGACGGTTCATACGAGCCGGTCGGCGAGATCTGCGCGGCGCTGGACGCCTTCCAGGAGCGGACCGGCATCGACGTGCCGGTGCACGTCGACGGCGCCTCGGGCGCGTTCGTCGCACCGTTCCTCGACCCTGACCTGACCTGGGACTTCCGGTTGCCCCGGGTGGCTTCGATCAACACGTCCGGGCACAAGTACGGCCTGGTTTACCCGGGTGTCGGCTGGATCGTGTGGCGTGACGCGAAGGCCCTGCCGGAAGACCTGATCTTCTGGGTGAACTACCTCGGCGACGACATGCCGACCTTCGCGCTGAACTTCTCCCGGCCGGGTGCGCAGGTCGTCGCGCAGTACTACAACTTTCTGCGGCTGGGTTTCGCCGGATACGCCAGGGTCCAAGGCTACGCCCGGGAGGTCGCTACCCGGCTCTCCGGGCGGATCGCCGGACTCGGCTCATTCGAGCTGATCACCCGTGGCGACGAGCTGCCGGTGTTCGCGATCAAACTGCGCGATGAGGTCACCGGCTACACGGTTTTCGACGTGTCGCAGGCGCTGCGGGGACGCGGCTGGCAGGTTCCCGCGTACACGTTCCCGAAGAACCGGGAGGACCTCGCCGTGCTGCGGGTCGTGATCCGGCGCGGGTTCACCCACGACCTGGCCGACATGCTCGTCGATGACCTGCGCCGCCAGGTGCAGCTGCTGGAGAAGCAGCAGCGGGGCGGGGCCGACGCTGCCGGGTTCCACCACTGAGGTGGCGATGGCGTGGTGCTTCGCGCTGGGGTCGGTCTGCTTCCTGATCGGTCCCATCCCGGCCTACGCCGAACTGGTCGGCGCCGCCGCCGACGCGGCCACCTTCTTCATCGGGTCGATCCTGTTCACCGCCGGGGGCGCGCTGCAGGTCAAGGCGGGCGGCGGGCGTGCGGCCCGGTGGGCCGCGATCAGTCAAGCGATCGGTACGGTTTACTTCAACGTCAGCACCTTCCGCGCGATGCAGGTCGCCGTCTCCAGCGACACCTACGACCACCGGGTGTGGCGGCCCGACCTGCTCGGCTCGATCTGCTTCCTGATCTCCGGCGTGATCGCGTATCAGCGCGCCGGCCGGCGCGGCTGGCAGCCCGCGGTCAACCTGCTCGGCTGCGTCTTCTTCGGCGCCTCGGCGGCGGCCGGGTACGTCCTACCGGCCACCGGGTCGATGGTCAGTGAGACCGTCGCCAACGTGAACACCACGCTGGGCGCCGCGTGCTTCCTTGCCTGCGCAGTGCCGGGGCTGCGTTCGTCCCGTACGAGTGACGCGCCCGCCGGCGGTCCCGGGTGATGTTGCCCCACCACACTTCACCTGAACCTCGCCTGGAAGACGCGGCGGACCGCTGGAGACCGTGAGCACAGTGGCCCCGCGCGGTCATCCGCGGGGAATGATGATCGGCGTTGCTCGCCGTGGCTGACTGTGCAGGACGCCGCCGCGCCGCGCCGTCGCCCAGGGCCTGGCGAACGCCGCACAGGAGACACGGCGCCGAAGGCCGAAACCCAGGCAGTCGACCTGGCCGGTCTGGTTCCAGACGTCAGAAGACCCTTGACCAGTCGTCACGCATACTGACCACCGTCCATCCGCTGCGCTGCGCCTCCTTGAGCGCCTCCTCGGCTCCCTCGGTGTAGCCGAATTCCCGAGCCTCGTCGTCGTGCAGGACGAGCAGGCGGAAGAACGGCTTGTCCGCGTGCCGGGTGAAATCGAGCATGGCGATGTCGCCGTTGGAGTTGCCCGCGGCCAGCAACGGCCGACGACCGGCCCGGCTCCAGATCCGGACCGGCTTCTGCGGGCCGTCATCCAAATAGTCGGCCTCGGCCTTGTGGATGATCGTGCCGCCGTGCTCGTCGCTTCGGTAGGCGAGCGCCACGGTGCTGCCGATCACCCGCTCGCGGGGGATGCCGTACACCTCGTCGCTGATCGGGCGCATGAAGTCGCGGCCGCCGCCGGAGGCGATGTAGTTGGTGAAGCCGTTGGTGCTCAGGTACTGCAGCAGGTCGACCATCGGCGTATAGGCGCAGCGCAGATACTCACGGCCCAGGGTGGGGTGTTTCGTCTCGCGCAGGAACTGCGCGGACCGCGCCTCGAAGTCCTCGACCGTGATCCCGTCGTACGCCGTGAGCAGACCTGCGGTGAAGACACCGGCCTTGCGGTCGTCGCCGGCGTAATGGTCGGTCAGAACAGAGCCGAGCCAGCCGAAATCCTGCTCGTAGGCAGCTTTCCACGGCTGTCGGGCTCGCAGTGAGGGATCGGTCTCGGCCATTTCCACGAACCTGCGCAGGATGAAGTCGAGCTGAATCGGCATCGGCTTCTCGCACCACAGTGTGCCGTCGTTGTCGAAGACGGCTACCCGATCCTCGATCGGTACCTCGTTGATCGCGCGCTGGACGAACTCCAGAATTGCGTGCTTGGTCGCCCCGTCCCGCCAGCTCGGCAGTGTCGCGGTCGGGCTGCCACCAGCGGTCGTTGCTGTCATCAGTCCACGATCGGCTGGCGGGCAGAACTGCGGATCACCCTTGCGGGGTGAGGTAACCGGCACTGCGCCGGGCGGCACCGAGCGTGCGATAGATGGCCTTCATATGGGCCTTGACCGTGTTGACCGAGACGCCCAGGCCGGCAGCTATCTCGGCGGCGGTCAACACGGTGGGTAGATAACGCAGTACCTCGGTCTCGCGCTGCCCGCCCAAGATGCGAGCACATAGCCGAGTACCGCGACGGCCAGCATCGCGCGGCGGTCTGCCCGTTTCGACGGTGCCCTCGACCTTTGATCCACTGCCATCCGTGCCACCCCCGGAGAGTCATGCTCGACTGTTCCCGCCGCGCGTTCAGCGATCAACATCACTGGCTGGCACCGGGCTGCCCCGTCCTCACCCGGGCGGGATGAGGCGGCCGGCGGGGCACTCGGCGTTCACTGCCAGGGAATGCGTGCCACTCGACGTCCACAACGCGGAGGCTGACGATGCCGACGGACCGGCCCAACATCCTCGTCATCTGGGGAGACGACATCGGAATTTCCAACCTGAGCTGCTACAGCGACGGGTTGATGGGCTACCGAACACCGAACATCGACCGGATCGCGGACGAGGGAGCCCGGTTCACTGACTACTACGGTGAGCAGAGCTGCACCGCCGGGCGGGCGGCGTTCATCTGCGGGCAGAACCCGATCCGCACCGGGCTCACCAAGGTCGGTATGCCGGGCGCGACCGTCGGCCTGCAGGCGGAGGACCCGACCATCGCGACCGCCTTGAAGGCGCACGGTTACGCGACCGGACAATTCGGCAAGAACCACCTCGGTGACCGCGACGAGCACCTGCCGACGGTGCACGGCTTCGACGAGTTCTTCGGCAACCTCTACCACCTCAACGCGGAGGAGGAGCCCGAACTGGAGGACTACCCGACGCCGGACGAGATGCCGAACTTCCGTCAGCAGTTCGGCCCGCGCGGTGTCATCCACTCCTGGGCGGAGAAGGACGGCACCCAGCGTATCGAGGACACCGGCCCGCTGACCAAGAAGCGGATGGAGACCGTCGATGAGGAATTCCTTGCCGCCGCGTCCAGCTTCATCCGGGACAAGGCAGACGCCGAAGAGCCGTTCTTCGTCTGGTTCAACGCCACCCACATGCACTTCCGAACGCACGTCAAGCCGGAGAGCAAGGGCCAGGCGGGGCGGTGGCAGTCCGATTACCACGACGCAATGGTCGACCACGACAAGCTGGTCGGCGGACTACTTGGGCTGGTTGACGAGCTCGGCATCGCCGAGAACACCATCGTCGTCTACTCCACCGACAACGGCCCGCACATGAACACCTGGCCGGACGGTGGTATGACGCCGTTCCGTGGCGAGAAGAACTCGAACTGGGAAGGTGCCTACCGGGTGCCCGCGGTGGTGCGGTGGCCGGGCCGGATCGCCCCCGGAACCGTGTTCAACGGGATCGTGAGCCACGCCGACTGGTTCCCGACCCTGCTCGCTGCTGCAGGCGTGCCGGACATCGTCGATCAGCTGAAGGCCGGCGCCGACCTGAGCGGTATCCGGTTCAAGGTGCACCTTGACGGCCTCGACCAGACCGCCTACCTCACCGGTGAGGCGCAGGAAAGTCCCCGCAAGCACTTCTTCTACGTCTCCGACGACGGCGACCTGACAGCAGTGCGATTCGCCCATTGGAAATTGGTCTTTCTGGAGCAGCGGGCGCCCGGAACGCTGCGGGTGTGGTTCGAGCCGTTCACCGAGCTGCGGATCCCGAAGATCTTCAACCTGCGCACCGACCCCTACGAGCGGGCCGACATCACCTCGAACACCTACTACGACTGGGTCCTCGACCACGCATGGATCGTCATACCGATGCAGGCGTACGTGAACCAGATGCTGCAAAGTCTCGCCGAGTTCCCCCGGCGGCAGAAGCCGGCCAGCTTCAGCCTCGAGCAGGTACTGGCCAAGCTGCAGAGCGGCATCGGTAGCCCGTGACCGAGCCGACCACCATGTCCGCGACCGCGACGCCGCCGGCGGACGACATGGTGTGGGTTCCCGGGGGTGCGTTCCGGATGGGATCCGACCAGCACTACCCCGAGGAGTCGCCGGCGCGGGTGGTGCAGGTCGACGGATTCTGGGCGGCGCGGTTCACGGTCACGAACACAGCGTTTGCCGCGTTCGTCGCCGAGACCGGCTACCGTACGGTCGCCGAGCGGCCCCTGGACCCGGCCGACTTCCCCGGTGCCCCGGTCGAGAATCTGGTGGCCGGCTCCATGGTGTTCGTCGGCACGCCGGGCCCCGTGGACCTTCGCCACCTCAGCCAGTGGTGGGCCTGGACGCCGGGCGCGTGCTGGCAGCATCCGGACGGGCCGGACAGCGACCTCGACGGCCGTGGCGACCACCCGGTCGTGCACGTCGCCTCCGAGGACGCCGAAGCCTACGCGGCGTGGGCCGGGCTCGCGTTGCCCACGGAGGCTCAGTGGGAGCGCGCAGCCCGCGGCGGCCTCGACGGGGCGACCTACACCTGGGGCGACGACCCGGAGACGCCGCGGCAGCCGAGGGCGAACTACTGGCATGGCGACTTCCCCTGGCGGGCCGAGAAAGGCTACGGCCAGACCATGCCGGTCGGCTCGTTCCCGGCCAACGCCTACGGCCTGTCCGACATGGCCGGCAACGTCTGGGAGTGGACCCAGGACTGGTACGCCGAACGCCGGTGGGCCGACCTCTCACCCTGCTGCTCACCTCACGATCCCCGCGGGGGCGTACGGGAGCAGAGCTACGACCCGGCGCAACCGCAGATCCGGATCCCCCGCAAAGTCGTCAAAGGCGGCTCGTTCCTGTGCGCGGACAGCTACTGCCTGCGGTACCGGCCCGCCGCCCGCCGCCCGCACATGGTCGACACCGGCATGAGCCACATCGGCTTCCGCTGCGTTGCACCCGCCGTCAACTGATCCCTGCCCGGACTGCCCGCCCTCATTCGTCGTCGACGAGGCGGTCCGCCCATCCCCGAAACACCGGCCACTGGCCGAGGAAACAACGCCGAACCGGGCAGGGTCGATGCCTCAGGAGACGCCGAACTCGTCCTTCATGACATCGGCGAGCGGCGAATCGGGCTGCTGCCGGGGGACACCGTCGACTGTCACGTCGACAACCTCGTCGAAGAACGCGACCAGACGGGCGAGCGGCGACGCGTCAGGCAGCGGGTTGAGGTAGGCCCAGGCCAGATTCTGCCCCGCCGCGAACGACAGGTACGTGGCGTGGCCCTTGTACGGGCACGCCGTCACCATGTCGCTGGGCAGAACCTCCGCCTTGACGTCCTCGCGCGGCAGGTAGAACCGTGGGTACAGGTTCGTCTCGAACACAAGTGTCGGAGTGCGCGACTCGGCGAGCAGCACACCGTCCCGCTCGACGCGCACATGCCGGCTGCTGCGCCGCGCGTCGACGCGGGAGAACGGATCGCGCGGGTGCGAGAACAGGGGCTCGTCCTCCTCCGTCCAGTCGAACGCGTCGAAGTCGAACACGACGTGACCGGCGAGGTCCGCGTCGTCCGGGCGGAACGCGGCGCGCTCACGGACGTCGTCCCCCACGCGAACGTCGTACGTCTGCCCGGGTGTGGAATGCACGGATCCGGGAAGTTGCTGCATTTGCCTGCGCTTCGCGCCGCGGCGCCGCGGATCCGATCCACGCAGCTGTAGCACCGTCCGCGATGGTGCGCGAAAGCCCGGCGTCGGCCAGCACACGAACAGCGGCCATGAGAGAGCTTCTTCAGAGGGTCGCCACCTGATCACGGCTCAAATCACGCTGCCGCGCTGCGTACCGTGGTTGCTGTTCTGGCTGTCCCGGTTTCCCCGCGGGAGACGTTAAGGTCGGGTGTGGTCGTTGAGTGGGGTTCCCAGCGGCATCTGTTCGACGTGCCGGACGAGGTCGCGTACTTCAACGCGGCCAGCCTGTCGCCGGTACTGCATGCGGTCCGCGCTGCCGGCGAATCGGCGCTGCGCCGGCGGGCCCGGCCTTGGGAGATCGACGAGGCTGACTGGTTCGCCGAGGTGGAGCGGCTGCGGACACTGGCCGGGCGGCTTGTCGGCGGCGATGCCGAGGGGATCGCGCTGGTGCCGGCGACCAGCTACGGGTTCGCGGTCGCCGCAGCGAATCTCCCGCTCGATGCTCGGCAGAAGATCCTCGTCCTCGCAGAGGAGTACCCGTCCGGCGTCTACACGTGGCGCCGCGTAGCCGAGCGCACCGGCGCGGGCATCCGTACGGTGACCCGGGCGCCCGGGCAGAATTGGACGGAGGCGGTCCTGGCCGCGATCGACGAGCGGGTCGGGATCGTCTCGGTGCCCAACGTCCACTGGACCGACGGTGGGCTGGTCGACCTTGAGCAGGTCGCCGCGCGCACCCACGAGGCCGGCGCCCGGTTCGTCGTCGACGCCAGTCAGTCCCTCGCCGTGATGCCGCTTGACGTCGCCGCGCTACGCCCTGACTTCGTTGTCTCGGTCGGTTACAAGTGGCTGCTGGGCCCGTTCGGACGCGGGTACCTCTGGGTCGCCGAGCAGCATCGCCAGGGCCGGCCGCTGGAGGAGAATTGGATCTTACGGGCCGGCTCGGACGACTTCGCCCGACTCGTCGACTACCGCAACGAGTACCTGCCTGGCGCGCGGCGCTACGACCAAGGCGCACGAACGCTGTTCGAACTGACCCCGATGGCGGTGGCGGCGCTCGAGCAGGTCCTCGCCTGGGGTCCCGCACGGATCGCCGCCGTCCTCGCCACGGTGACCGACGAGATCACCGCGCGGGTCAGGGCCGCGGGGATCGGCGTCACTGCCACCGAGCCGCGCGGCCCGCACCTGCTCGGGCTGCACGTCCCCACCGGCGCGGCCGACCGGGTCGCCGCCGCCCTCAAGGCCGCGAACTGTTTCGTGGCACGCCGGGGCGACGCGATCCGGGTGTCGCCACACATGCACATCACCCCGTCAGACGTCGACCGCCTTGTCACGACCATGGTCTCGAGTCTCTGATGGCGTAATCCGCACCGTTCGTAGCTTCGTCCTGGCCCCAGCCGCACTCTCATCGCGGCATGTGAGTAGGACGACCAGATGGGGCGTTTGCCTCTGCCTTCGAGTGAGGCGCCATCGGCGGCAGTAGCGGAATGAGCGGTCTCGGTGTCCGATACCAGCACACCACAACGACGATCACAGCTTTGATCAACAGCGGATGGTCGACGAATGCCGGAGGGCGACCATCGATGCGCTCGAACACCGGCGAACGCCCGGCACGGAAACTCTCCCGGATTTTCGGGGTATTGCACCTGCGAGGCTGCCTGTCGGATGATTGGGGTTCGCCGAGCAGATTTCAGCATCGCCCGGAGCAGGGAGGGGTTTGCGCTTTGACGACACGCGAACCTAATCCGCCCGCCGCAAACGAGGCGCGAGACATCTGGCTTTCCTACTATGGGTTGCAATACGCGCGAATCGCCCAGCACGAAAATACCCGCCTCCAGATCAGTGGCAGCGTGCTGAGCGCCTCAGTTGTTGCTCTCGGATTGACTGCAGTTGCAACAAAAGGGGCTCTTCGTGCGTTCGCAATCATTTTCTTTGTAGTTGCTGCAGTGAATGTATTCGCCATATTGAACGCGGAAGTTTCGAGGCACTGGGTAAGCGTCCATCAGTCACGGGCGGAACATGCCCTCAGTAAGCTTGATGAGGAACTGCTAAGTCTACACAGAAGCATTTACGAATCAACCAAGCCTGAAGGGGCCGGCTCCTACCGGCGAGTAGGTCTGTCGCTTCTCAGACTGGGAGCCTCAGGAGCCGGACCCCGCGATCATCAGGCGAGGATATTGATCTTCACCCACGCATTGATTGCGCTCATGTCGATTGCTCTTGGCATAGCATGGATTTTCAGATAACAGCCAAGCGGCGAAGATGGTGGCAGTTCGGCCGGGTGCGGCGGCCGCCTCGGCCAGGTCTTCGCTCAGATCGGCAGGTCTACCCGGTGGCCGGTGCCCATGTCGGGTGCCTCGGTATCGGTAACCAAAGCGAACGCCCCGGCCGGTACGCAGCCGAGAGCCGCCACCCGAGAGCCCGCCGCTAACAGGCTCTCCTCGTCCGCTCCTGCCAGGAAAAACACGAAGTAGTCCCCGAACGAGGTCCCCTCGTCATACGGAACATGAACCTCAATGAGCAGTGCCACAACGAAATCGTCCTACGCGCGTGCTCATGGATCAAGCGAGCCGAGGTCGTGCCGACCGCAATCCACGCGGACTCAGCCTCACTCAGCGAACATTTGCCGAACCAATCCCACGCAGTCTTCTCGGCAGGAGCGGACGCCAGCACCGCGAGGCCTGGCTACGGTAAGCGACGACCGCGACCGTGGCCAGCGCACGGGGTGGCTAGTTCAGTTCGTCTGATTTTGATCAGGCTCGGTCGCTGCCTGCGGGGCGATGCCGTTCCGGCGGGTCCGGCACCATGATCGCGTGGTGCTGTGCAGCGGGCGGCTCACCGGCCTTCTGCGGCTGCCAGCTGTCGTCCCGTGCGTGACAACGGCCAATACGATGCGGGAGTGACTGAATCGGAGGAGCACCTGGCGAGGAAGCCGTGGCTTCCGCCCCGCTGGGTCATGCGGATGGCCTGGTCGGTACATCGGGGTCTGTACAAAGGCTCTGGTGGCCGGGTCGGACTGTCACGACCACACGGCAACCACTACGGAACGTTGCGCCTGACCACCACCGGGCGCCGCACCGGTCAGCAGCGTAGCGTTCTCCTCGGTTATTTCGAGGACGGCGCGAACCTGGTCTCGCTGGCCATGAACGGGTGGGGTGAGCCCGAGCCTGCCTGGTGGCTCAACTTGCAGGCGCACCCGGACGCATCCGTCGACCTGGTTGCCGGGCGGCAGTTGGTGCGTGGGCACGCCGCAACAGGCGACGAGCGGTCGCGGCTGTGGGCCCGCTGGCGCGAGATCGACATGAACCTCGACGGCTACGCGGCGCGGCGGTCGTCCGAGACCGCGGTGGTGGTCCTGGAACCCCGACCTGACGCCTCCGACGCGTCGCGGGACAGCTGATCGGCGGCATGTCCGAAATTCATCATCAGCGCTGAAGTCGAGTTTGTCGGAGAAGATCAGCGGTTCCGGCCGTCAGCGGGCTTTTTCCCGGCGGCGGAGGGTGGTCCTTCGTCCGGGAGCTTCTCCTGTCGTGTCCAGCTGGTCCAGCCCCGCTCACGCATCAGGTCGCGCATTATCTGTGCCCCGGGATGGGACTCGTCGGCGAGCGCGTCGAGCAGGTCGTAGGGCAGCTCGTCGCCCGGATCGCCCTGGCCGGCGGTCTCGCCGGCGGCGTAGGCCTCCTCGGACAGTTCTGCCATGATGTCAGCGGCCTCCGCCATGAGAAGGCGGGCAGCCTCCTCCGTCAGGCGTTCGGCGGCCGGTCCGTCGTCCACCAACGTGGACAGGACCAGATAGAGCCGAACCATCCGCGGGTCCTCGAGCTGCGCGAACTTGAACGGCATCCACTCGCGGACCTCCTCCGGCCAGTGGGCCGAGACCAGGATCCACCCGTCCCGCTCGGCGTCCACGAGGCGGTCGGACACCCCGATCTCGCGGAGCCGGTCGAGGTAGGCCAGAACCTCCGGCGGGAGGGCGCCACTGTTTCCGGCGGCCAGCTGGGCGATCTGTTTGCGGCTGGTTTCCAGCCGGGTGATCTCGTCGGAGAGGCGGCCGTCGATGCGATGGATCGCCGCGGTGAAGTCCGCCTCGTCCGCCCGTAGCAGCCCGGCGATTTCGGAGAGTGGCACTCCGGCGTCGGCCAGGGTGCGAATCTTCAGGAGGGCGACGACAGCGGCCGCGCCGTACCGCCGGTAACCGGAGGGGTCGCGCTCCGGCTCCGGCAGCAGGCCGATCTGGTGGTAGTGCCGGACCGCCCGCACAGTGACACCGGCGTACGACGCCAGTTGCCCGATCGTCAGCATGCTCGTGATCCTGCCCCGCTCAGGAGATTTTGCGCCGGTAGACCATGGTGGCGAAGCCGTACGCGACGGCCAGTATGCCGACGCACCATGCCAGCGCCGTCCAGATCTCCGAGCCGACCGGCTGCCCGGTGAACAGGTTTCGCAACGCGTCCACGATCGATGTCACGGGCTGGTTCTCGGCGAACGCACGCACCGGGGCCGGCATCGAGTCGGTCGGCACGAACGCGGAGCTGACGAACGGCAGCAACACCAGCGGATAGGCGAACGCGCTCGCGCCGTCCACCGACTTCGCGGTCAGGCCAGGAATCACCGCCAGCCAGGTCAGCGCCAGGGTGAACAACACCAGGATTCCGGTTACCGCCAGCCATCCCAGCAGGTCCGCACTGGTCCGGAAGCCCATCACCAACGCCACCAGCACGACCACCACCAGTGAGATCAGGTTGGCGACCAGCGAGGTCAGCACATGCGCCCACAACACCGCGGCCCGGGTGATCGGCATCGACAGGAAACGCTCGAAGATTCCGCCCTGAAGATCAGAGAAGAGGCGATAGGCAGTGTACGAGATACCGGACGCGATCGTGATGATCAGGATGCCCGGTAGCAGATAGTTGACGTAGGAGTCGGTGCCGGTCTCGATCGCGCCGCCGAAGACGTAGACGAACAGCAACATGAAGGCGATCGGCATGATGGCGGTGGTGATGATGGTGTCCGGGCTTCGCGCGATGTGGCGCAGCGAGCGGCCGAGCAGGACCGCGGTGTCCCCGATCATGGTTTCGCTCCGACGAGTTTGAGGAAGACGTCTTCCAGGGTCGGCTGCTTCTCGACGTACTCGACCTTGGCTGGTGGGAGCAGCCGTTTGAGTTCGGCGAGGGTGCCGTTCACGATGATCCGGCCCTCGTGCAGGATCGCGATCCGGTCGGCGAGGTGTTCCGCCTCCTCCAGGTGCTGCGTGGTGAGCAGCACCGTCGTGCCGTCCGCGGCGAGTTCCTTGACGGCCTGCCACACCTCCAGCCGGCCCTCCGGGTCCAGGCCGGTCGTCGGCTCGTCCAGGAAGATCACCGGTGGGTTCCCGATCAGGCTCATCGCGATGTCCAGCCGGCGTCGCATGCCACCGGAGTACGTCGCCGTCCGCCGTCCGCCCGCCTCGGTCAGCGAGAACCGGCGCAGCAGGTCGTCCGCGATCGCGCCGGGCTGCTTGAGGTGACGCAGTCTGGCGACCAGGACGAGGTTCTCCCGCCCGGTCAGGATCTCGTCGACCGCCGCGAACTGCCCGGTCAGGCTGATCGACTGCCGGGCGTCGGCGGCCTGGTCCGCCACGTCGAACCCGTTGACGCTCGCGGTTCCGGCGTCGGCTTTGAGCAGTGTGGACAGGATCCGTATCAGGGTGGTCTTGCCGGCACCGTTCGAGCCGAGCAGAGCGAAGACGCTGCCGCGCGCGACCGTGATGTCCACGCCACGCAGCACATGCACTTCTTTGAACGACTTCTCCAGGCCTTGTACGCGGATCGCGTCGGCCGCCGGCGGATTGTTCATGCCGCCAGCATGGAGGGTTGACGCTGCGTCAGGGTCAACCCGTTTCTTCACAAAATTCTCCGCAACCGCGGTAGGGACGGGTGGCCCGGCCTGGTGGATGGTGCCTTGCCCGCTTCACCGATGCGCCGCTGGGTTCCTGACGGCTCTCTTGACCGCACACGCATCGATGCCTATGGTCGTCTCGAAACACGTGAGAAACGTTACCCATGGCTCTGGCCTGCGGGGTTGTCGACGCCTTCAGTGTGCTCGCGAAACGGAAGTGGCTGGCGCGGCCGCGTCGATGAAACGTTCCAAGCGATCAGGAGGGAACGACGATGCATCGATCCGCGTCTTCCGTGGCGGCAGCTACGCCGTCACGGTCCCGCACCGCTGACCATCCCCATCCCCATCGGTAAGGAGACACCATGGTGCACAGAACGCGTTTCAGGAGAACCCTGGCCGCGTCGGCGATCGCTCTCGCCGCGCTCGTCGCCACTGCGGTGCCGAGCCCGGCATCGGCTGCCAGCCCTTATGAGCGCGGCCCGAACCCGACGGCGGCAAGCGTCGCCGCCACGACCGGCCCGTTCGCCACCGCGTCGGTCTCGGTCGCCCGGGGCAACGGCTTCGGCGGCGGGGTGATCTATTACCCCACCGACACCAGCCAGGGTACGTTCGGCGGGGTGGCGATCTCGCCCGGACTCAACGGCACCTGGCCGGGGATCGCCTGGCTCGGGCCGCGGCTCGCCTCGCAGGGTTTCGTGGTGTTCGGCATCGAGACGAACAACCTCAACGACAGCCCGGTCAGCCGCGGAACCCAGCTGCTGGCGGCCCTGGACTACCTCACCCGCAGCAGCACGGTGCGCACCCGGGTCGACGGGAACCGGCTTGCGGTGATCGGGCACTCCATGGGTGGCGGCGGAGCCCTCGACGCGGCACTGCGGCGGCCCGCTCTGCAGGCCGCGATCGGCAACGCACCGCACCTGCCCTCGGGAAGCCTGGCGAACGACCGGGTTCCGACGCTGATCTACGCCATGCAGAACGACACCCTGGTGCCCCCGTCGCGGCTGACCAGCCTGTACAACACGATCCCGTCGACCACCGAGCGTGCCTACATCGAGGTGACGGGAGCGGGTCACAACTACATCGGGCAGCCGAGCACGGTCCTGGCACGCACGATGATCCCCTGGCTGAAGATCTTCGTCGACGACGATGCCCGCTACAGCCAGTTCCTGTGCCCGCTGAACAGCACGTCGGGCATCTCCCAGTACCGCAACAGCTGCCCGCTGATCTGACACTCCCGCTGCGCCGTGCGGCGGGCGAGGCTTGCGGTTCTGGCCGAATGAAGCCGTTCCCGGCGGGAGTAGCTGCGCACATTGGGGTTGCGTGTGCGCTGGTAGGGCCGATGGCGTGGGTAAACGCGCACCCAACCTCAACGTGCGCGCCTACCCACGCCGCTCGGCTCCGCCGGCCCGCGAACTAGCTCGCCGGCGCTCCGGGAGGCGCGAAATAGTCACGGAGGTGGGCTATCCGCCCGTCGCGGACGCGGAAGATCTGCACCAGGGAGACTGTCGCACTCTGCCCGTCCGCCCCGACGAGCATCGCGTCAACCTCGGCGATGAAGACGTCAGGATCACCGGTCTCGTGCAGCACGAGGCCGGACCGCTCCGCGTCAACCGTGCCGATGAAGGCCGGCTCCCGGTGGTACGCGACAACCCCGGCCCGGATCGCCTCCCGCCCCTCCAGAACGCGGGGCAGCGCGTGATCCCCGGGAACCAGAGGCGCCTCATAAACCCCGTCCTCGGTGAACAGCTCCGCCACCGCGCCGGGATTGCGGGTGATCGCGCCCGCATACACATACCGCTCGAAAATCTCTCGGTGAGTCACTCTCCACTGTATCCCCGCCGACCGAGAGACCGTCTCCCCGCCGACCGAAAGACTGTCTCCCCGCCGGCCGAGAGGTCACTGCACCGGCGGAATCGCGGGCCTCGCCTTCTGCGGATAGATCGTCTCGTGGCGGGCCAGCATCGCGACGAACTGGCCGATCTTCCGCTCGCGCGTCTCCGCCCGCTTGACCCGGTTGACGCGGACGATGAGCGCGAACAGGTTGGCCTTGGTGAGCACGTCGAACATGGCCTGCGCGGCCGGCTCGGCAGCGATCGCGGCGAGCAGGTCGTCCGGCACCACGGCCTCCGAGGGCGGGGCATAGGCGGCCGCCCACCGCCCGTCCGCCTTCGCGGCTTCCACCGCGGCCTGGCCGGTGGGCTGCATCCGGCCCTCCGCCTCCAGCCGGGCCACGTTCTCGACGTTGCGCTGCGACCAGACGCTGCGGGACCTGCGAGGCGTGAGCCGGATCCACGAGGTCTGCTCGTCACGCTTGCGGGCCTGCCCGTCGATCCAGCCGAAACACAGCGCCTCGTCGACCGCGTGCTGCCAGGTCAGGGTGGTGGCCGTCCCGCCCTTTTTGGTCAGGGCGAGCCATACTCCCGGCGACGCGGCGTGGTTTTCCCGCAACCACGCGCGCAGCGCCCCGGCGTCGGCGACGATCAGTTCCTCGAGATCAGCACTGGGCATAGGCCAGGCTAACCCGGGGTGCGGCGCGCGTGGATCAGGACCAGCCGCTCGGGAAAGAGCACTGGTGCCTGCACCCCGGCAACGGCGAGCGCTCTGCCGTTGAGCGTGACCCCGGCGTCCCACCAGGGCAGGCGATGCTTCGTCGGCGCGTCCACCTGGTCGCCCGGTGGCAGCGGCGCCAGGTGATAGGCGGCGCCGGGATCCAGCCCCGGCAGGCGTACCTGCCCCGGCGGTGACCAGACGGTGGTGGCGGTGCTGGCCAGGGCGTACACCGCTTGGGACAGGTCGTCGGCGACGACACCGTGCACCCACAATGACGGGTCCGGATGGTCGGAGCGGATGACCGTACCGTTGTGCAGCAGTTCTCGGATTTGTTTGTAGAGGCGAATCCAAGCGGCGAGGCGTTCCCGGTCGGCCGTGTCCGCCTGGGTCAGATCCCACTCGATGCCGAAGTGGCCGAACAGGGCGGTGCCGGCCCGGAAGTCAAGGGTGTGTACCCGGCCGGTGGTGTGCGAGACGGTCGGGCCGACGTGTGCGCCGATCATCTCCGGCGGGACCAGCAGGCCGGTCCAGCGCTGGATGGCCTGACGTTCCAGGGCGTCGTTGCAGTCGCTGGTCCAGATGCGGTCGGTGCGTTCGAGGATGCCGAGGTCGACGCGGGAGCCGCCGGAGGAGCAGGATTCGATCTCCACGCCAGGGTGCCTGGTGCGCAGTTCGTCGAGCAGCCGGTAGACCTGGAGGGTCTGGACGTGCACGCCCGCCTCGCCGCCGGGGGAGTGGCCGGCGTCGATGAGGTCGCGGTTGTGGTCCCACTTGAGGTAACCGATGTCGTATTCGGTCAGCAGCGCGTCGAGCCGCTCCAGGAGGTAGTCGTAGGCGCCGGCGTGGCCGAGATCCAGGACCTGCTGATAGCGGGACTCGGGTGGGAGCCGCCCGCCGGTCTGCATGATCCAGTCCGGGTGGGCGCGGGCGAGGTCGGAGTCCGGGTTGACCATCTCCGGTTCGACCCAGAGGCCGAACTCCAGGTTCAGGGCGCGGACGTGGTCGACGAGCGGGTGCAGGCCCTTGGGCCA
Source organism: Actinoplanes sp. GCM10030250 (assembly GCF_042666575.1). NCBI lineage: Bacteria > Bacillati > Actinomycetota > Actinomycetes > Micromonosporales > Micromonosporaceae > Actinoplanes > Actinoplanes sp. GCM10030250. Next base: position 18,598 of record NZ_JBHTDO010000030.1, read on the forward strand.
GACGGTCTCGTCGACGTACCAGTCGCCGAGACCCGCGTGTTCGTGCCGGCGGTGCCGGAACCAGCCGTCGTCGAGGACGAACCGTTCGACACCGACCTGGGCCGCGACGTCGGCGAGCGCGGTGAGTTTGGCCAGGTCATGGTCGAAGTAGACGGCCTCCCAGGTGTTCAGGATGACCGGGCGGGCAGAGCGCGGGTGGTGCGGCCGGGCGCGCAGGGAACGGTGGAATCGGTGGGACAGACCATCAAGACCTTGACTGTACGAGCCATGCAGCCAGGGACTTCGGTAGGAGTCACCGGGTGACAGCCGGACCTCGCCGGCGAGCAGGAGTTCACCGCCGCCGAGCAGTGACACTCCGGTGGACGTGCGCTCGGCGACCGTACGGTGATTGCCGCTCCATCCGACATGGACCCCCCACACCTCGCCGGCGCTGAAACCGAAGCCCGCCTCGCCGGCGGCGAGAATGATCGACGCGTCGGCGCCGGTACGGCCGCGCCGGTTCTCCCGCAGCCTGGTGCCGACGGTGAAGGGCTGCCGTTGCGGAATGCGTTCGCGCAGGTGCCGGCCGGTGAAGTCGAGAATCTCGGTGGCCTGCGTCGGTACCGGCAGGGTGGGCATCAGGCTGTCGAGCTGGAACACCGACGCCGGGTGGGTGTTGGTGAGCGTGGCGCGCTGCCGCACGAGGCCGGAATCGGTCATCAGCAGCTCCAGCCGCAGTGACAGGGCGGCGGCCTCGTCGTGTGCCGTGACGGTGAGCCGGTGGCGCGCCGGGGCTGGATCCTGATCTTCGACCGTTTCCGCGGCGAGTTCGTCGATGGTGAACGCGGTGGAGAAGGCGGTGCCGTCGCGGTGGCCGGTGACTCCCGGGGTGCCGATCCAGCCGGCCGAGTGTTCCGGCAGCACGCTGACCGGCACGACCGTGTCGATGTTGTTGGAGACCGGTTGGGGGGTCGCGGCCAGCGCCAGGGCGCCGAGCTCGGCGAGCGTGAGCTCACCGAGGTCGGCACCCCAGTGCAGCACCCTGGGCAGCAGCGGGCCGGTGCAGTCGAGCACCAGGCTCACCCCGCTCGCGCGCCAGTGCAGCAGGTGTTCCGTCATTGCGCTACCTCGAACAGGGCGTTGAGCTGGTTGTTGAGGCCGGTGAGCGAGCTGACGGGCTCCTCGCCGATGTAGACGGCGTCGAGCCGCGGTTGGAGCAGGGCGGTGATGTCCGCGGCGTTGGTGGTCACCGGGAACAGGAACGTCGTCTTGTCGACGACCTGGTTGGTGAACGGGGTGACGTCGAGGTCGCGTTCCCGCTGGTTGTAGGCGATGGCGCGCTCGGTGGCCGCGGGCCGGGCGGGGAACACCACGCCGGAGTCGGCGATCATGTTCTGGCACTCGGCGCCGGACATGAACTTCACCCACTTCGCCGCGTCCTCCGGCTGGTCGGAGAGGCTGGTGACGGAGTCGGCGAGGCCGTTGAACATCGACGCCCGCTTACCGGTGGGCCCGGTCGGCGTCGGGGCGATGCCGACGTCGAGCTTCGTGCCGGAGGCGTCGGTGAGCTTGCTGAACGTGGAGACCATCCACGATCCGCTGATGCCCATGGCGGCGATCCCGGACTGGATCTGCTTGTCGGTGCCGATCGGGTTGGCGCCGCCCATCTCGGCGTAGGTGGGCATGAAGCCCTTCTCCGCCAGCCCGAAATACCAGGACAGGGTGTCCTGGAAGACCGGCTGGTCGAGGTTGAACCGGGTGCCCCAGGGGTTCTTGTCGGTGACCGTCCACCCGGTGCTGCCGGTGAACGCCGACCACTGGGTCTGGCCCCAGCCGCCGCCTCCGGAGCCCTCCGAGGACAGGCCGTGGATGCGGACGTTGTTCTTGTCGAAGCCTGGTTCGTCACCGCGGACACCGTTGGCGTCGATGGTCAGGTGCGCGACGGCCTTCTCGAAGGTGCCGCCGTCGACCAAGTTCCAGGAGAGGCTCTGCATGTCGGACTCGGAGATCCCGGCCTCCTTGACGGCTGCCCTGTCGTAGAAGATCGCGACCGTGTCCCAGTCCTTCGGTACGCCGTACCGTTTGCCGTCCTGGCCCTTCCAGAGTTCGGCGAGGCCCTCCTGGTAGTCGCTGTCCTGGATGTCGCTGGTGGCGGCGAGGTCGTCGAGCGGGAGCAGCACGTTGAGGTCGACGTACTGGGCGAACTTGGCGAGGTGGTCGGTGAACACGTCCGGCGCGGTGTCGGCGATGAACCCGGCCGTGATCTTGGACCAGTAGGTGTCCCAGCCGTTCTGCGTTATCCGTACGGTGAGACCCGGATTCTGTTTCTGGAAGGCGTCGGCGCACTGCTGGTAGCCGGGCTGCTGACCCGAGTCCCACAGCCAGTAGTCGATGACGCCGTCGGCGGTGGTGGCGGCGTTGCCGCAGGCGGCGGTGAGCAGGCCGAGCGTGAGCGCGGCCGCCCCGGTCCTGAGTCGGGTGATCACGGGGTTCCCCTCACTTGATGCCGCTGAAGCCGATGGAGTTGACGATGCGTTTGGCGAAGACCATGAACAGCAGCAGCATCGGCAGCGCCGCGACCAGGGTTGCCGCCATCAGACCGGCCCAGTCCGGCCCGGTCTGCGGTGTCTGGCTCTTGAAGACGCCGAGGGCGACGGTGAGGACCCGGGACCTGTCGGTGTAGCTGACCATCAGGGCCCAGAAGTACTCGTTCCACGCCGAGATGTAGGTGAGGATCGACAGCGTCGCGATAGGCGCCACCGACATCGGCAGGATGAGCTGGAAGAACACCCGTACCTTCGACGAGCCGTCGATCAGCGCCGCCTCCTCGACCTCCTTGGAGATGCCGAGGAAGAACTGGCGCAGGAAGAACACCGCGAACGGGGTCATCAGCATGGTGGGCAGCGCGATGCCGAGCAGGGTGTCGACCAGGCCGAGCTGCTTGATCAGTACGAAGTTCGGCAGCAGCGTGAAGATGGCCGGAATCATCAGCCCGGCGAGGAAGAACGCGAACCACTTCTCGCGGTGTTTCCACTCCAGGCGGGCGAACGCGTAGGCGGCCATCGCGGAGAAGAACACCTGCCCGCCGGTGACCAGGGTGGACACGACAACCGAGTTGAACAGGTAGCGCCAGAAGTTGATGGGCTGCCCGGCGCCGCCCGCGTCGATGGCCTCCTGGCCGGTCTGCAGGCCGAAGACACGCTGGAAGCCGCCGAGCGACGGTTGCACCGGCAGCAGGCTGTCGGTCCCGGCGTAGAGGGCGTTGTTGCTGGACAGGGCGGTACGCAGGATCCAGTAGAACGGGAACAGGCTGATCAGGATGACGAGGATCATGAAGGCCCAGGCGAGCGCGCGGCCCACGCTGAACTTCTTCGGCTCGGGGGGTTCGACGGTACGAGCGGGGGGTGTCGGTCCGGCGGTGGTGGCCGGCGGGGCGACGTCGATGGCCATCGCCACTCCTTCTAGTTGAGGTCGGACGTGTCGGCCCGGCTGACCCGGTACTGGATGAAGGTGATGACCACGAGGACGATCAGCAGCGCCACGGACATCGCCGAGGCGTAGCCGAACTGGAAGCGGCCGAACGCGACGTCGTAGATGTAGAACTGCAGGACGCGGGAGGCGTCGACCGGGCCGCCGCGGGTGGTGATGGCGACGGTGTCGAAGACCTGGAACGAGCCGACCACCGTGATGATCAGGACCAGGGCGAGGACGGGGCGCAGCAGTGGCACGGTGATGCTGCGGAACATGCGCGGTTCGCTGGCGCCGTCCATGCGGCCGGCCTCGTACAGCGTCTCGGGGATCGTCTGCAGCCCGGCGAAGATCAGCAGCGCGGTGTAGCCGACGTGCCGCCACACGTTGATGAACGCGATGGTGGGGATGACCCACGCCTCCGAGGACAGGAACGCGATCCGGTCCAGGCCGATCGCGGCGATGATCGTGTTACCGATGCCGAGCTGGTAGTCGAGGATCCACAGGAACACCATCGCGGCGACCACGTTCGACACCAGGTAGGGCGTCAGCACCGCGCCGCGCAGCCAGGTCCGGCGGGTCAGCCGCTGCATCATCACGGCGATCACCAGCGCGAGGACCGTCTGCAGGACGATGTTGACGAACACGTAGTAGACGGTCACCCGCATCGAGTTCCAGAACACCGGGTCCTGGACCATCCGGATGTAGTTGTCCAGGCCGTTGAACTCCGGCGGGGTGAGCAGGTTGAACTTGGTGAAGCTCAGGTAGATGCCGCGCAGGGTCGGCCAGACCAGGAAGACGGTGAAGCCGATCAGCGCGGGGAGGATGAACAGCAGCGCGAGGCGGGTGTCGTCGCGCTTGCGGCTGGCGGGAGCTGTCGTCGGGCCGGTGCCTGCCGGCGTCGTGGTGGTCACCATCGGGTCTCCTTCGCCGTACCGGTGTCAGTCGCCGGGAGCTCGGGGGGAGCGCCGGCTTTCCGGCTTGTGCGGGAGCCAGCCGATCCGGATCGGATGGCGGGTGGGCTGGCGGCTTTCGATGTGGCGCCGCGTGGGCTGGCGGCTTTCGATGTGGTGCCGCGTGGCGCAGATATTTTCAATCAGATTGAAAATAATCCACGGGACCCTCTGTGACAAGGGTCACTTGTAAGCTTGCGTCGTGGTGATCGAGACCCGCCCCGACCCTTCGCGCAACAACGACCGTGCCCTGAGCGCGGGCGAGCTCGCGGTCGCCCGCCATCTGCTCATCCACGGACCGGCCACCCGCGGCGACCTCGGCGACCGCCTCAACCTGTCCTACGCGTCGACCTCCCGCGCCGCGCGCGCCCTGATCCAGGAGGGGATGGCCTCCGAGGCCCTGGAGCAGGAGTCCGCCGTGGGCCGCCCGCGCCAGGTGCTGACCGCGGTGCCCACCGCCCGCCACGTCCTCGGCTGCAAACTCACCACCGACACCGCCTACGGCGTGGTCTGCGACATGTACGGCAACGTCACCGCCGCCGCCCGTGCAGCGCTGCCGAGACCGGACTCCAGCGGCACGGTATCCCTGGCCGGCACGGTGAAGGTCATCGCGCAGCTCACCACGAGACTCGGCCGGAAGGTGCCCTCCCTGGACGGCATCGGCATCGCGCTGGGCGGCGTCGTCTCCGGCCGGTCGACGGTGCGGGAGGGCACGTTCCTCGGCTGGCGCGACGTCGAGCTGGCCGGCCCGGTCACCGAACGGACCGGCCTGCCCGTCACCGTCACCAACGACGTGACCGCCCTGGCCCGGGAGCAGCTGTGGTTCGGCGCGGGGCGCTCGCACTCGACCTTCGGTGTCATCACTGTCGGTGCCGGGTTGGGGTTCGGCGTCGTACGCGAAGGTGTTGCTGTTGAAGAGCTGATCGACAACGGTCATCTGCTGGCGCATGTGCCGGTTGACCCGCGTGGTCCGGTCTGTGGGCTCGGCCATCGTGGCTGTGCCGCCGCCTATCTCAACCGGGAGGACGTCGAGCGAAGGGTTTCCGCTGCGGCCGGGCGAACGGTCACCTTCGACGATCTGATCCGGGATCGTGCGGCGGGTGACGAGGATGCGGCACGGCTGCTGGATGAGGCGGCCCGTGCGCTGGGTCATCTGATCGCCACCTTCGCGGGGGCGCTGCAGACGCCGTGCATCGTTCTCGCTGGTGAGGATGTGGCTGCCTTCGCCGGGTCCAGGGTGATGGATGAGGTGATCGCTGACCGGTTGCGTCCCGGGCCGGACGAGGCGCAGCGGTGCGTGCTGGATCTGATCACCACGCCGCTCACCTTCAACGACTGGGCCCGCGGCGCTGCCGTCGCCGGCATCCAGAACATCCTCGGAGCCGTCTAGCGGTTCAGGAGGCCGGCCCGCGGCCGAGCCGCGTCCTGCTGCGCGGCGGGCAGCGGCTTGCCGTAGAGCCAGCCCTGCCCGAAGTCGCAGCCGCTGGACCGCAGCCAGTCACGCTGGACGGTGGTCTCGACGCCCTCGGCGACGACACGGTGCCCCAGCGCGTGTGACATGGCCAGGACCGCGCGCACGATCGGCTCGTTCGGGCCCCCGTTGCCGACGCCGGAGATGAACGCCCGATCGATCTTGACGATGGCGACCGGTAGCTGTTGCAGGTAGCTCAGCGAGGAGTAGCCGGTGCCGAAGTCGTCGATGCAGAGCGTGATGCCGAGGTCCTTGAGCTGGTGCAGTGCGGTAAGGCAGGTCTCCGGATCCGCCATGAACCCGGATTCGGTGACCTCCAGCCAGAGCCCCTCGGGTGGCAGGGCGGTCCTGGCGAGGATGTCCCGGACCCGGTCGACCAGGTCCGGTTCGCGCAGTTGCCGTACGGCCAGGTTGACCGAGACGTGCAGGGGGAGTCCGGGCGGGCGCGCGGTCCGCCACGCCTGGGTCTGCGCGGCCGCCTCCTCCAGCAGCCAGGCCCCGGCGGAGACGATCATCCCGGTGTCCTCGGCGACCGGGATGAACTCGACCGGCGACACCGCGCCGAGTTCGGGATGCGTCCACCGCATCAGGGCCTCGAAACCGTCGACCTGTTCGGTCGCCAGATGGACGAGGGGCTGGTAGTGCACGGCGAGTTCGCCACGGGTCCCGGCGCCGCGGAACGCGCGTTCGAGGCTGAACCGGCGGCGGATCCGCTCGCGCAGGGCCGGGTCGAAGACGGCGAACCGGTTGCGGCCGCTGTCCTTCGCCCGGTACATCGCGGTGTCGGCGTCGCGGAACAGCTCCACCGCGCTCCAGCTGCCGTGCGCGTGGGCGATGCCGATCGAGGCGGTGACGTCGACAGCGCCCACCGACAGTGGCAGTGGCGCGGCCAGGACGGTGAGCAGGCGCTCCGCGGTCGCCTCGGCGTCCGGCCCTTCCCCGGCCGGCCCTTCGCCAACCGGCGCCGGGAGAGCGGCCGGCCCCGGGAGAGCGGCAGCCCCCGGGAGCGCGACCATGAACTCATCGCCGCCGACGCGGCAGACCACATCCTCGGTGCGCACCGCAGCCGCGATCCGGGCGGCAACCGCGCGCAGCAGTTCGTCGCCGACCTCATGACCCCAGTGATCGTTGATCAGCTTGAACCGATCGAGGTCGATCAGCAGCACGCTGACCCGCGGCTGCCCAGGCTCGGCGGCCCAAGCCTCGACGGCGGCGGCGAGGGTCTCCCGGTTGGGCAGTCCGGTCAGCGGATCGTGCTCGGCCCGCCAGCGTGCCTCCTGCTCGGCTCGGGCGCGGGAGTTGTTCGCCCGTACGACGCGTGCCACTACGGCGCCGATCAGCGCGAGCGAGAGTGCCGCTCTGACCAGCGTGAACGGCCTGCCCGCCGGCGGCACCGCCACGCTCAGCACCGTTGGGACGCACAGCGCCGCGGCGATCGCGGCGGTGCGTCCCGTGCGCAGCTGCCAGGAGCGGGCCCGGACCCGCTGGGTGAGCACCCGCACCGTGGGATGCAGCAGGCAGGCCGCGTTGGCGGCGTCCGCGATCAGGACCACGGCGCCCATCACGTTCAGTGGGATGCTGTCCGGGCCGGAGGCGAACCAGCCCCGTGTGGCGAGCACCATGTTCCCGGCCAGCAACGCCACACCGCTGATCGTGAAGAACCACAGGGCGGGCGCGCCGGTGCGGCCCAGCAGCAACATCGGCAACGCGATGATCAGCAGGAGGCCACCGGCCAGCGGCAGGGCCGCCGCGACCAGGTTCTGCCACCGCGGGTCGTCACCGGCGAACCACGGTTCCATCCACAGCGACCACACCACGATCGCCGCTCCGACGCCGATGAGCACCGCGTCCACCCGGGCCGGGTCGTCGTCGGCGGCCCGGCTGCGCCGGAGCAGATCCAGCACCCCCGCGATCAGCAGCAGATAGTTCGGCAGCACCACCGCGTTCGGGATCGCCGCGAGCACGGTGTGCGCCGGCCCGTCGACGCTGGTCACCAGCAGACGCACACTCTCGCCGACCAGCGACAGGCTCTGCGCGGCCAGGATCAGGATCCAGGGCCGGCGATGCCCGGCCGCCACGTTCCCGCGAACACCGGCAATCCCGGCAACCACACAGACAAGAACACCGATGACGTACGCCGACGAAGCCGTTGCCGGCGCAGCAGCACCCACGAACACCGCGGCGGGGATACCGGCACCCATGAGAATCCAGGCGGCAGCGGCCCACCGGGCGGTGCGGACGGGCGGCAGTGCGACGTCGTCCCACACAACCTTCGTATCGGCAGTCCCGGCGGCCGCCTTAACCGTGGCCCCGGCCACCTGCCGATCCGCCGCCCTGCCGAGCCGGCCCGGAAGATGATCTGACCAACCCAACACAGGCAGGAGTACGAGGGTGAGTTTCCGGCTGGCGGCGTACGCCGTGTGCATCGAGCGTGAGCGGGTGCTGCTCGCCCGCTATGTCTCCCCACTGGCGGGTGACACACAGTGGACCCTTCCGGGTGGCAGGGTCGAGCACGCGGAAGACCCGTTCGTCGACGTCGGGCTGGCTCTCGCGCAGACGCTTCCCCGACCGGGCACGTCACTCCGGTCCCGGTCGGTGGCCTGATCCAGCACTGAGTCAGGGAGGAAGCGGTCAGGGGATGAAACACACCTCGGGGAAGGCCCGGCTCGGACCGTCGAGCAACCGGCTCCGGGCGCCGCGGAGGTGACGGTCGAAGAAGGCCAGAGGGTAGGCCTGCTGGATCCGGGTCGCACGGACCGGATCCAGCGTGCCGATCCAGCTCTCGATCTCCTCGTCACCCGAACCCATCAGCCTCACCAACTGCGGAATCACCCACTCGTGGTCGCAGTAGGCGCCGTGCAGGCCGCCCTTGGCCCGCACGTCGAGCCGCCAGCCGCGCAGGAGCTGCCAGAACTCCTCGACGGCCGGCGCGTCGGCCCGGTTGAAGTCCGCGGTCATCAGCATGAACGGCCGGTCCAGGGCGGTGGGCCGTGGCCCCGACTCCATCAGGCCGTCGAAGCTGAGGCCGGCCCGCACGCGGCTGTCCTCGTTCATGACCAGGGCGGCGGCGGTGCCGCCCTTCGAGAAGCCGAACACGCCGACGTGGCGCATGTCGAGCGCGGCGCCCAGGCCGGCGGGCAGCGGAAGACGCCCGGGGTTGCGGCCGGCGGCGATCTTCTCCAGGCGGTCGAGGACGAACAGGATGTCGTAGGCGTGGGTCCACGGTGTGGTCGACACGTCGTCGGGGACGGCGAGCCGGCCGTCGGGGAACTCGACGTAGGCGTCGTGGGGGTGATCGACGGTGGCCACGATGAAACCGTGGCTGGCCAGCTCCTGCACCACGACGGTGGCCTCGGAACGGTGGCCGGCGGCGCCGTGCGAGAACAGGATCACGGGGTGGCGGCCGGGAAGCGCCGGAGCTCCCTCACGGCCCGACGTGAGGGGTCCCGTCGCGACGTCCGGGTCGAAGCCGTTGTCCCCGAGCAGCCCCCGCATCGGCGCGGCGGGCATCCACAGCGCCCGCGGATGACGCCGGGCGCCGGGCGCAGCCGGGTACCACACGCTGGCCATCGTGTTGCGGTCGGCGAGGTGCAGCGACACGGTGCCGACCAGGTGTGGGCCGGTGGGCGCGGGCATGGTGAGCCGGGTGGGGGCTGCGCCCATTCGGCCGGCACCGGAGGGGGCGGCCATCACTCGGCCGGCGCCCGGGGCGGCGGTCCCTCGGCCGGCAGTCGGGGCGGCGATCGCCCGGCCGGCACCGGCAGCCGTGGCGAGCGGGACGGCCAGGCCGGCGGCGAGCAGGCCGCGGCGGGTCAGCGTCATCAGTTCTCCCTGGTGGTTTCGACGCGGGCGATCAGCACCTTCAGGCGGCCGATCTCCTCGGCGAGGGCGGTGTTACCGGCGGGGGTGAGGGTGATCCAGGTGCGGCCGCGCTTGCCCTCGTAACCCTTCTCGATGTCGATCAGGCCGGCCGTCTCCAGCACGGTCAGGTGCTTGGAGAGGTTGCCGGCGGTCAGGTCGAGGTGGACCCGCAGGTAGCCGAACTCGACGCGCCGCGCCTCGTGCGCGATGGCGAGGATGCCCAGCCGCACCCGCTGGTGCACGACCTCGTCGAGGCCGGTGACCGGGTGGTCGGACGGTTCAGGGTTGTCGGACGGTTCCGGGTTGTCGGTCTCGGCGGTCACTGCTGCCTCCGGCGGGCTTTGGCGAAGCCGATCCCGCCCGCCAGGAGCACGATGCCGGTGACGAGCTGGGGTAGTGCCATCGACATCCGGATTTGGGCATTCGTCCCCGACAGGAACGACGGGGTCGCCCAGTCCGGCGGGATCATGCCCTCGGTCGTCGGCAGCACCAGCAGCACCAGCACCAGGTAGCCCACGGTGAACAGCAGCAGCGCGACGTTACGTTCGAGCGCGGCCAGCACGAGCAGCGCAAGACCGATCAGGCCCCACGGTGCGATCAGCCGGTCCAGCACGATCCACCAGAACGGCGGGCCGCCCTCGAACGGCGGGTTGCTCGGGAAATAGGCGGCCGCCGCCGTATACGCGGCCGTGAACACGACGGCCGTCACGGCACCGGTGATCGCATAGGGCAGCACGCGGGCGCCCAGTCCCCGCTCCCGGGCGGCCCGCACGTAGCTGACGGCGATCGCCCCATAGGCGAGCAGGAGCGCGGGCGGCCAGTAGTAGAGCATGCCCCGGCGCGCGAAGACGCAGCCGCTGTCGTCGCAGTCCAGCTTCATGAAGAGCCAGTCGAACGGGATGGCCACGAAGGTCACCGCGGCCAGCACCAGCAGCGCCACCCAGGTCAGACGCTGGTCCCGGCGCACGCGGCCGGCCAGATCACGCACGTCGGCGAGGAGGCGGTGGGGATCATCGCCGGTTGAGATGGAGTTGGTGGTCATGGCAATAGGTTTCCACAGCAAACCTATTTGCGCCAGCCCTAACTTGGCGACGCACAGTCCAAGCGCCGTCGGTGGCAGCGCGCCGTCATTGGCAGCGCGCCGTCGGTAGCAGCGTGCGTGCCGGGTGCGCCGGGCTCAAGCGGACGGCATGGCGGGGGAGCGCAGGCCGAGCCACTGCTCGGCGTCCCAGGCGTGGAACCGTTCCACCTCGGTGAAGCCGAGTTTTGCCGCGAGGCGCATCGAGGCGACGTTGGCGGTCTGGGTGGTGAGCACCACCGGCTCGCCGGGAAGGACGCCGTCGAGCCAGTCGAGGGCCGCGGCGCACGCTTCGGCGGCGTACCCGAAGCCCCACGCCCGCGGCAGGAAGAGGTAACCGAGATCGGCCTTTCCCGCGGCGGCGGGGCGACGGTGCCCGGTTGCTCTCCTGAGCAGGATCTGGCCGATCATCGCGCCGTCGAGATCAACGACGAAGCTCCCGGGCCACCGCTCGGGCACCTCGGGCAGGTCGCGTTCGAGTTCGTCGCGCGGGCGGGGACCGCCGAGGTAGGTGTTCACCTCCGGCGAGGCGAACAACTCGATGAACGCTGCCCGATCCCGGGCCTCAGGCTCACGGAGCACGAGCCGCGCGGTCGTGATCGGCTCGGGCGGCCACGCTGTGACTCCCAGATCTGACATGCGCGCAGGCTAGCAACCCGGGCGGGCGTCCCTGTGTCGTGATGGGACAGACGCTCGCCACCTGCCCGAAAGGGCGCCCACCTCGCGGTGAGCGCCCTTCCCTGAGCTACCTACGGCTTACTTGTAGGTGATGTCGCTCTTGTTGACCTTGCAGTTGCTGTCGTTCCAGCCCTCGCCGAGGTAGCTGGGCTCGCTGCCCTTGGCGACGCCCTTGTACTTGCCGCACACCGTGGCGCCGGAGCTGTTGGTGAGCGTGACGCGGGTGATGGTGGCGGTGTCGCCCCAGTTGCTGTTGATGCCCGCGACCATGTCGATGTTGTTCAGCAGCACGTTGTCGATCTTGACGTGGCGCTCGTACGAGTTCGTGCAGTTGCCGCAACCGCGGTACAGCTTGCCGGAGCCGTTGAGGTAGAAGCCGGAGATGCTGACCGTACCGTTGCCATTGTGCTGGAAGGTCTTGTCGCTGCCGGACTTCGCGCCGCCGCCGATGACGTAACTGGTTCCGCCGCCGGTGCCCTTGAAGGTCGCGGCGTCCTCGCCGATGTCGTTCCACCACACGTTGCGGATGGTGCAGGTGCCCTCGCAGTGCACGCCGTCACCGGCGGGGGAGCCGAGGATGACGTTCTGCAGGGTGCCGCCGTTGGCGATCTTGAACATCGGGTCCTGGGACTCGTCCTGGGAGCCGTCGCCGATGCAGCAGTAGGTCTTCATGCCACCGTCGAAGGTGCCCGAGACGTTGACCGTGCCGGAGATGCTCACCGAGCCGGCTGAGGACGGCCACGCGCCGGTCGGAGTGCCGGTGCCGCCGGTCGGGGTCGGGCCGGCAGTCGGGCTGGTGGTCGGGCTCGGGCCGGTGGTCGGGTTCGAACCGCCGCTGGAGTACGTCTCGAACTCGGCGATCCGCGGCGCGCTGGACGCGCTGGTGATGTCGAGGGTCAGCTTCTTCAGCGAGGTCGAGGAGAAGTTGATGGTGCTCGGGCTGCCGCTGCCGCTGGCGAGCACCGAACCCGAGTCGGCGTTGAGCAGCCGCCAGGCACTGATCGAACCGCCGCCCGAGGCCTGCTTGATGACGGCCGAGGAAACCGTCGTGGCGCTGCCCCACTTGACCGAGACGTAACCGGTCGAGCTGCCCGGCGCCCAGTAGGTGCTGGCGTTGCCGTCCCGGACGTTGCCGTAGCTGGTCCCGCTGGCCTTGCTGGAGCCGTCGGCGCCGGCGCTGAGGCTCAGGTTGTCGGCAGCCATGGCGTTCGGCAACGGCAGCGTCAGCATGATCGCGGCGCTCGCCACCGCGGTGGCTCCTCCGGCTATCCACCGTAGGGCGACTGGACGTCTCATCCGTGTCTCACCTTCTCATCAGGAATGCGTCGCGCCCCCGCTACCGGCAGGAAAGCGCTTTCCTGGCCGAGAATAGAGCTGGATCGATGTGTTGACAAGACGTTGTCCGATTCGGGAGTGATGAGAGTTACACCGCCGCGTGATGACCCGATCAGCGGTGATCCTGAGCGGCCACCGTGATCCTGAGCGGCCACCGTGATCATGCACGCCCGCCGTGATCCTGAGCGGCCACCGTGATCATGCACGCCCGCCGTGATCATGCGCGGCCGCAGCGGGCCGGGCCGGTTCGCAGGGCTGAGCGGACCCCTACCGGTGACACCGGATCGGGTGACAACCGCTGCGTCGCCGCGCCGGCTGTCCATATTCTGCGTGGATGGCGGACCTGGCGCACCGCGGGAAGCAACTCTCGGTCACGGTGCTGGTCCTGTTGTGGTTTGCTGCTGTGCCTTTGCCGGCTTCGGCGGCGGCAGCGCCGCGGCCGGATTCAGCCGCTTGCGAACGATGGCGCATCCTTACCGAAAGGCAAACCGCGCGGACGGCGAAAATCGTGGACCGCAATGCCGATGAGTTGGCCTTTCACCACTGCATGACAGGATCAACCGCGGATGATGAGGTAGAACTGCGAGACCTCGATGGTGACTATTCTCCGCGCACCGATTCGCCCTGCGAGAGATCCGAAGGTTACCTGTCGGCGATGACCTCACCTGCGGGAGGAGGTCCAGCATTCGCACCGGCCGGCAGTTCGGACGAACGTGTTGAGGCTGATTGCATCGCCGACAAGACCGAACTCGTCCGCTATTTCTATGCCAGGCCGGATTCCTGCTATGACGCTGTCAACGACCCCGATCTGTACGCCGGCAAGTGCAGGTGGCAGAGCGGCCTGCAGATCGAAAAGTTCGAGCACTCCCCGTTCATCGGATGGTGGCTGACGATCATTTTCGTCATCGTCGTTGTTCTCGGCGCAGCCGCGGGCGCGTCGGGCTCACGACGGTCGGGCCCCGGACCCATGGGTAAGGGATGCCTCATCTGCGGCGCGTCGCACAGCACTGCATATCACCAGGGCCGCGGCGGTTGACCGGACCCGCCCGGCAAGCGGCTGATCAGGGCGCCGCGAACATCTGGGCCGCCATGCGCCGCGAGTTGTCGACGGCCGCGAATCCACGCGGCAGCATGATCGCCTGGTAGGCCGCCACCGCTTCGACCGGAGTCCGTCCGCCTCGTGCGGCGGAGAGGATTTCCTTCGCCAGCGTGGCGGCGTCGGCCAGCGCGGTGTTCGCTCCGGCACCCCCGGTGGGCGGCATGGTGTGGATCGCGTCGCCGAGCACGGTGACCGGGCCCGGTGCCCACGCCGGTATCCGGTCGGCGATCCGGAACGTGATCGGGAGGAACGATGCGATGTCCGCGCGGGCGTAGACGTCGCGAATCACCGGATGCCAGTCGGCGACAGTGTCCGACGAGAGTTTCCACAGTTCTTCCGACGACATGCGGAACAGCCTCTCGTCCGTGACACCGAGACGATCCGGGGTCGCGACGAGGGTGACCATGAGGTAGTCCGGTGTTCCCTCCACAGGGGTGCGGAATCGGACAGTGCCGAAGGCGGCGCCGCACGTGCTGCCACCCGAGACCCAGCACAGGCCACGCTCGAACTCCTCCGGTGACAACAGTCCCGTGAGGGGCATCCGGCCGTAGAGACACCGCAGGCCGAAGTCGTGCGGCACCGCTTCCGGGAGCAATTGGCGCCGAACGGCCGACCCCGCTCCGTCCGCGCCGACCAGCAGGCTCCCCTCGTCGCTGCCGCCTTCGGCGAACCGGACCCGTACCCGCCCTGAGTCGGTCACCTGATAGCCCGACACCGTGTGCCCGAACCGGACGACATCGTCGAGGCCGGTGAGCAGGCCTCGGCGGAAGGTGTCGCGGTCGACGGCGGTGAGCCGGCCGGCGGGGGTGCCGGGGAAATGCTGCTTGTGGATCAGCTGCAGCCCGGTGGTGAAGGTCGTCACCAGATCGCCGTTGCGGCCGCTGGTGCGGCGCAGCACCGCCATCACGTCCGGCGGGAGGCAGTCGGCCAGTGCCGCGTTGCCGGCCGGGTCGATGTGGATCCGGTAGCCCTGGTTCCGGATGCGTGGTGTGGGGTCCTGCTCGTAGACGACGACATCGAGCCCGGCGTGACGCAGCGCCTGCGCCAGCGTCAGGCCGCCGACACCGCCACCGGCGATGAGGATCCTCGTATTTTCCGGCATTTCACTCTCCCTTGTGAACTTCGGTGCCCCCAAGGGTGCGCCCGGGAAGTGAAGTAGTCAAGCGTACGAATGAGAATTTCAAGCGTTCATTTGATTGTGTCGGACGAAGCTATGATCGCGGGTATGTCCGCGTCGAAACCCCGAAGGTCCCCCAAGCCGCAGGAGCGGCAGCGCGATCCCGAGCGCACCCGCGCGCTGATCCTCGACGCCGCGATGGCCGAGTTCGGCGCGCATGGCTACGCGGGTGCCAGGATCAGCGCGATCGCCGCCCGCGCCGGGGTGAACGTACAGCTGATCTCCTACTACTTCGACGGCAAAGAGGGCCTCTACCAAGCCATTTCGCGGCAGTGGCAGCAACGGCAGGGTGAGCTGGCACCCGCGGGCACGCCCTTGCCGGAGCAGTTACGTCGCTATGCGCTGGAGGCACTGCACAACCCGGACGGCGTCCGCCTGCTCGCCTGGAACGGGCTCGAGTACGCCGGATCCGACGGGGACCCGCCGACCGGCATGTTCGCGCAGACCATCGACGAATTGCGGGCACGGCGGGAGGCGGGTGACCTGCCGGCCGATCTGGATCCGGGCTACCTGCTGGTCATGCTGATGGCGATGGCCATGGCGCCCACCACGCTGCCGCACATCGTCGAGGGCACCTGCGGCGTCGACCCGCGCTCGCCCGAGTTCCTCGACCGGTTCGCCGGCCAGGTGGCCATCGTGGCCAGGCATCTCGGGCTCGGCTGACCGAAGCCGCGTCAGGGCGCTCCGGAACGAGGACCTGGGGGCAGCACCAGAGGCGTCGCGTCACTCGGCGGCGCGGTGAGGGCCGCCGCGAGCGCCGGGCTGAGGCGCAGCGTGCTCTGTGCCCAGGACCCGGTCGCGACGGCCGCTGCCACGCAGGATCAGCACGATCGCCGCAGCGGCCGCGATCCAGATGCTCCACTGCACCGGTCCCGCCATCCGGCTGTCGGGAGGCGGCGGCAGGAGCACCATCTGCAGTGCCGCGCCGGCCGGGACGACAAGCGCCGCGACCGCTCCGATCGCACCGGGACGCCGGATCAGCGCGCCGACCGCTCCCAGCGGAGGACCCAGCAGCACGCTGCCGATCAGCCAGTACCGAGTCACCCAGCCCCACCAGCTGCCGCCGTCGAAGAGCAGGTCGGCGCCGTAGTAGGCGGTGGTCGCACAGAGCAGCGTGAGACCACCGGCGAGGGCGCCCCGCACCATGCCCGCCACCGGCCGCGCGTGCCGGCTCACCAGCCAGCCCGCCAGCACAGCGGCGGCCGCCCACGCCCATCCGGCGTCGAGGATCAGACTGGCGAACTCGGCCGTCTGAGACCAGGCACCCCGCTCGGCCCGAGCTGTACCGACCTCACCGAGAACCGCCGGTACGTGATTGACGACCGAATCGACGACGCCCAGCAACGTTCCGAGAATCGGCCCGACGCCCACCCACCACACGCGACCGCGCCAAGAACTCACGACGTCATTGTGCCGTGCCCGCGCCGCATCCGTGGTCCGCGGGTCACGGGTGCCGCGGATCGCACACGAGCTCGAACACCTTTCCGTCCGGGGCTCGGAAATGCTGCCAGAAGTAGCCGTCTCCACCGCCCTGTTTGGTACCGATCAGTTCGATCCCGGCCTGCCGCAACTCGGTGACGGCCGCATCGATGTCGTCCACGAGCAGGCTCGCCACGACCTTTTCCACAGCGAATTGTTCGGCCGGATCGTCGGCGCCGGGCCCGAAGACCTCGAGCTTGTCACCGTTCGGGAAGCGGAACACCGCGAAGTCGGGTCGCTCGTACTCCGCGGCCACTCCGACGGTGTCCGCGAAGAAGTCCCTCATCTGCTGATAGGAGTCGGTCTTCACGCCGACCCAGGAGATCCCTCGAACCCGCATTCGCGTATTCCCTTCGTTGTCAGTCTCCAGGATCTCAGTTACCGACGAGCGGCAGCGTGACCGCCAAAGGCCAGGCCACGACGATGGAGCCGGTCAGAGCGATCACCCACGCGGACACTGAGAACCGGTTCAGGAACGCACTCCACAATGCCTGCCAGAGCATCAGGCCGATCAGCGGGAACAGCACCAGAATGACAAAGCCGTGGGTCAATCCGGTGACGGCCGCGGCAGCCAGGACCGCCACGAAGACCGCGGCGATCGCCAGCAGGCTCAGTGGTGCGCCGGCGGCGGCGTGTTCGGCCGCATAGGCGAACAGGGCAAAGGCCGACCAGACGATCAGGAGCAGCCACCATCGATTTCCGGCGGGCCAGGCGTGGGTCATTCCTAAATGCAGGGGTACGGCAATCGCGGCAATCGCGTATGCGATAGTCACAAGCAGCGCAGGGCGGCTCGTCATGTGCCCACGTCTGATCGCGTACGCGGGACGCCGCACCGCATATCCGAGAAGCAGCACCCCGATGACCGCCGCATACCCGATCACGTAGCCGGCGATCGCCACTGGCAGGTGGTTCGTGGGCAGGAACCGGGCAGCCACCGCCCCGGCCACCGCCGCCACCCCCGTGACCACCGTGATCCGGGCCGCCGCCGCGATGCGACCCGGTTCCGGCGCCGGCCGTTCAGCACGGGCCGCGCCGCAGAGCAGGGCCGCTAGCGGGTATAACCCCAGCACGAAGGCCAGCACCAGCAGCGCCGCACCCGCGAGGCGACGTGCGGGAAACGGGATCGCGGCGTTGTCGCGTGGACCGTCGAAGGCGCTGTCGAGCCAGGCGACAGTCTCGCGGTGGGTCTCGGGGGCGTACAGAACGGTGATGTGCTCAACGCCGGGCACGATGCGGACCGCGCGGTCGCCGCGCTCGGCCGCGACGTCGACGGCGACCGCGCGGAAGTCCGGGAACTCCAGAGCTCCGGCGATGGTGAGCAGCCGTGCGGGCCGTTCAGCGGAGGCGACGGACGAGTCCGGCAGGGAGATCGCCACAGTCGCGGTCACGTCGGGGTGGGCGGACGCGTACCGGGTGACAGCACCGGCGCCCATCGAGTGCCCGACCAGCGCGACCCGCGACGGGTCGACGTCGGGCAGTGAGCGCAGGTGGGCCAGCGCCACGTCCAGATCGTGTTGGAGGACCTGTGTGGACTCGGCAGTCCCGGCGGCCTGGTCCGGCAGCGGTCGCGTGTTCGCACCGTGGCCGGCGAAGTCCAGCAGGACGACCACATAGCCGCGAGCCGCCAGGGTGTCGCCGAACGGTGCCATCAGCTTCGCCGACCCGGAGAAGCCGTGCGCGACGACAACACCGGGGTGGGGCCCGCTCGCGGAGGGGTGCACCTCGTCGAGCGGGACTCCGGCGGAGGTGACGTGCTCACGGCGCAGGTCGTGACCGGCTCCGGCGATCAGCCAGACGCCGCCGGCAACCAGAACCAGCAGGAGAACCAGCAACCGCTTCACAAGGCTCTCCCCGCGACTGATCCGACGGTGCACGGTAGCAGCGACGGGCCAGTGCAGCGCCGGCATGACATCGGGGAAGCGGGGAGGCTGTCACGCGTGGCGCCTCAGCGTCGTACACGATGATGTTCTGCTCTCTGGCTCGCAGCGCCAGGGGCTCAACGGTCCTCCGGGGTGCTGGTGGTCTCGACCCGCGCGATGAGCTGCTTGAGCCGGCCGATCTCTGCGGCGAGGGCGGTGTTGCCGCTGGCGGTCAGGGTGATCCACGTGCGGCCGCGCCGGCCCTCGTAGCCTTTCTCGACCTTGATCAGGCCGGCCTCCTCCAGCACGCTTAGATGCTTGGAGAGGTTTCCGGCGGTCAGCTCCAGGTGGGTGCGCAGGTAGCCGAACTCGACCCGGCGGGCCTCGTGGGTGATGGTGAGGATGCCGAGCCGCACCCGCTGGTGCACCACCTCGTCCAGGCCGGTGACCGGGTGCGCGGCGTCGGGGTCCGGGGCGCTGGTTACGGCCGTCACCGGTGCTGCCGGCCGGCGGCCCGGAAGCCGAACCCGCCGAGGAGCAGCACAACGCCGGCGATGAGCTGCGGCACGGCCAGTCCCAGCCGGATTTCCCAGTGCGGCGGTCCGAAGCCGAAGTTCATCGGCAGCACCAGAAGCACCAGGGCCAGGTAGGCGAGGGTGAACAGCAGCAGCGCGACGTTGCGCTCCAACCAGGCCAGCACCAGCAGGGCGACGCCGATCACGCCCCACGGTGCGACCAGCCGATCAAGGACCAGCCACCAGTACGACAGCGGCTGTTCCACCGGGTGGCTCGGAAAGTACAGGGCCGCGGCCACCCAGACGGCGGTGAACACGAGGGTGGTGGCGGCACCGGTTATCGCGTACGGCAGCACCCGCGCACCCAGCCCCCGCGCCCGGGTGACTCGGGTGTAGCAGACGGCGATGGCCGTGTATGCCGCCAGGAGCGCGAGCGGCCAGTAATACAGCACGCCCCGCCGCGCGAACTCGCAGCTGCCGTCGGGCAGGCAGTTCAGGTTCATGCCGAACCAGTCGAACGGGATTCCCACCAGCGTCACCGCACCCAGGACGAGCAGGGCGACCCAGGTGACCCGCTGGTCGCGACGCACCCGGTGGGTGAGGGCTCGCACATCCGCGAGGAGCCGATGGGGATCGTCGGCGGTGGGCATCGAATCAGTGGTCATGCCAATAGCTTTCCACAGCCAACCTATCGGCGCTAGTGCCGAGTTTCGGTGCACGTTAGTGTGCATCGGTGAGCATCTCGGATGGTGACATCGCGCCCGACTTCGAGCTTCCCGACCAGGACGGCACGCCGCGGCGGCTGACCGATCTCCTGGTGGACGGGCCCGTCGTCCTCTTCTTCTATCCCGGCGCGATGACCAAGGGGTGCACCGCGGAGGCCTGCCACTTCCGTGACCTGGCGGCGGAATACCGCGCGGCCGGCGTGCAGCGGGTGGGCATCAGCAGGGATCCCGTCGAGAAGCAGAAGCTCTTCGCGGAGACGCACACCTTCGACTATCCGCTGTTGTCCGATCCGGAGTCGGTGACCATCGCGGCGTACGGTGTGAAACGAAAGCTGAACCTCGGCGCGCTGAGCACCAAGCGGATGACGTTCGTGATCGGGACGGACCAGCGGATCCTCGGCGTGATCCACAGCGAGCTGGACATGAACCAGCACGCGGCGCAGGCCCTGAGCGTGGCGGCTGCCGCCAAGCCCTGACGGCCGCGGGGCCTACGCGACGGCCGCGGGGCCTACGCGACGGCCGCGGGGCCTTACGCGGCGGCCAGCTGGTTGCGGCCGGACCGCTTGGCCACGTAAAGGCGTTCGTCCGCGCGGTTGTACAGCTCACGGCCCGGTTCGCCGGCCTGGCAACCGGCCAGTCCCATGCTGAGGGTGACCGTCAGGCCCGGCACGATGGTGTTCCAGTCGCGGGCCTGGATCACCCGGCGGATGCGCTCGCCGACCTGCTGGGCCTCCTCCTCGCCGGTGGCCAGGAACAGGGCGAACTCGTCGCCGCCGAAGCGGATCGCGACCTCGTCGTGGCGGCAGTGTGCGCGCAGGACCGCGGCGATCTCGCCGAGCACCCGGTCGCCGACGCCGTGCGAGTAGCGGTCGTTGATGTCCTTGAAGTGGTCCACGTCGATGAGCAGCAGGGAGCCGCCGTAGGCGACCGTGTCGATCCGGCGGTCGAACATCCGGCGGTTGCCCAGCCCGGTCAGCGCGTCCGAGGCGGCGGCCAGGTCCGCGGTGGTGCGCGCGGCTTCGAGCTCCACCCGGCGGTAGGCCTGGCGCAGCATCGTGCGCCGGTCGAGCCGGAGCTGCCACAGGGCTTCGACATGGCTGCGCAGCGACTCCAGCACTGTCCGGGTGGCGTCGCCGGGGAACTCGTGTACGGCGGTGAGGGCCAGCTCGTACTGGAAGAGGAGCCGCTGCGATCGCAGGACCGAGATCTCCAGGGCGGCCCGGAACTCCCGGCGGGCGGCACGCCACTCGCCGGCGGCTCGCAGGATCAGCCCGTACGCGAGGTGCAGCAGGCGGGACTCATGGGTCTGGCCCGCCGCGCGCATCTTGGGAAGCAACTCGCCGACGATGATGTGCGCCTCGTCGAGCCGGCCGGACTTGGCGTGACAGACCGCGAGCACCGCCGCACCCAGCGGGGAGTCGATGCCCTGTGCGGTCCAGTACTGGAGCACGGCCGCGCTCTTGTCGATGAGGGCCGCCGCCTCCTCCGTACGATCGACCTGCTCCAGTCTCAAAGCCCACTCGAGCCATAGCTCGGTCTGGGTCAGCTCAGCCGCGGACCGGTACAGATCATCCGGGGACTCGAACGACTCCAGGGACCGGCGCATGGCGTCGTCGGCGAGTTCGAACAGTTCGGCGCCGCGGGCGGCCTCACCCAGCGAGGACATGGCGGAGAAGTATCGCGGACCCTTGCGCGGCGCCACGTCCAGCACGGCCATCGCGCGGGCGACGTAGTGCAGGCCGTCGTCGATGCGCCCGAGATTGATCAGCACCTCGGCGGTGTCCGCCATGATCTTGGCGTCGGTGGCCTTCGGGCCGCCGAGCACCGACTGGTCGGCGATCAGGTCCTCGGCGATGCGCAATGCCTCGTCGAGCCGGCCGAGCGCGCTGAGCGCGTACATCCGGCCCAGCCGGCTGACCCGGTGGGTCCGGTGGTCGCCGAGCATCAGCGTGATCGCTTCCGCCTCGTCCGCGGCGAGAAGGGTCTCCGTGTGGTGACCGCGAATGGTCAGGTCATGCACGTGCAGCGCGAGACCGGCATAGGGACCGTACGGTGACACCAGCACCGGTAGGCGGTTCATAGGCGTCTCCCCGTTTCTCACGGCCCTATCGTCGGCCGCGGCGGGCCCGACGTGAGGTGTCCGGCCTGATTGACGGCTCCGGCGATCAGGCGCTCCGCGGAGGCAGCGGTCGTCGGTTCTGCTTCTCCACCTCCCGGGCCATCGCCCGCAGGGTCGCGCCGAAACCCGCCCGCCCGGCCAGCGACAACACCGGCCCGGCGAACCGGGTGAGGCGATGAGGCGTCACCGTCACGTCCTCGCCCCACTCGACCCGGCTGGTGCCGCCGGGCAGCGGCACGACGGTGAACCAGGCCCGGCCGAGCACCACGCGACCACGTTTGACAACCTCGCAGCGTCCCGGCTCGTCGCCGGCCGGTGGCTGCCAGAATTCCACCGTCATCGGGTCGTCGAACGCGAGTGGGCCGATCCCGGTCCGGGCGACGAACTGCGCGCCCACTCCGCCGGGCCGGGATGTCGTCACCCGTACCGTGGTCAGCGGTGCCCAATCACCGTGCCGGCGCCAGTCCACCAGGGCGGCCCAGACCTCGCTTGCGGGCGCACGCACGCCCTGGGTGACGGTGAATCGGGCCATCCGGCGGCTCCTGTGATCTAGGGGGAGTGGGATCACCAGCAAAGCACGCGACGCGCGGACCCGGCGAGAATCCGGTGCAACGCCCGGCCAGGCTGTCCTCCTCATCGGGGGACGATGAGGCAACAATGTGAAGGTGGACGAGCTGGTCGGCCGGAGTGTTGATGTGGACCTGCGGGGCGCCCGCGGAGTCATCGTGGGCGACGACGCGACGATGCATCTGTACCCGCCAGGGCAGCGGCCGTCCTGGTGGACCCGTTCCGGCTACATAGATCAGGTTCGTGACATCGCGCCCGGTGGCGGCGCCGTGGGCGCCTTGCGGGACCGAGACGCCGAACTCTCCGAGCTCACCACTTTCTGCGCGGGTGACGGCACCTATCTGTGGTGGATCGCGGGGCCCTGGGCGGGCAAGTCCGCGCTGCTGTCCACCTTCGTACTGCGACCGCCCCCTGAGGTGGAGGTCGTTTCGTTCTTCATCACCGCGCGGCTTGCCGACCAGTCCGGGAGCCCCGCGTTCACGGACATGCTCATCGATCAGCTCTCCGCCATCCTGGGGGAGACAGTTCCCGGATCACTCAATCCGGCTCGCGCCGATACCTACCGGCGGGCATTGCTGACCGCGGCCGCGAAGAAGGTCCAAGACGAGGGCCGCCGGCTCGTTCTCGTCGTCGACGGTCTCGATGAGGACCGGGGTAACAAACCGGGCTCCGAGATACCCAGCGTGGCCTCGCTCCTGCCACGGGTCTGCGACAACGGACTACAGGTGGTGGTTTCCAGCCGCCCGGATCCGGAACTTCCGCGTGACCTGCCGTCCGATCATCCATTGCGCGTGAACTGCCAGGTCCGGGAGCTGGCCACCTCCCCGCACGCCTCCGAGTTCGCCGAGCGGGCGAACCAGGAGCTGCTGGTCCTGCTGGAGGGGAACAAGCTGCAGCGCCATGCCATCGGACTGATCGCGGCCTGCGGCGGTGGACTCACCCTGGGCGAACTCGAGGAGCTGACCCGTAAACCGCCGTACATGCTCGAGAAGCTGCTGCACGGAGTTTTCGGCCGCACGGTGGTCGGGCGCGCCGACGCGGATCAGAGGCGGTTGTACCTGTTCGCTCACGAGACGCTACGGGAGTCCGCGGTCCAGAGCCTCGGTGCAGGCCTGAAGACGTACCGCAAGAGGATCCACGATTGGGCCGACAGGTACCGGCCCGAATGGCCGCCGGACACCCCGCAATACCTGCTCCGCGGGTATGTCCGGATGCTCACCGACCAGGCCGACGCCGACCGGCTCGCCGCCCTCGCCACCGACCCGGTCCGCCACGACCGCATGCTGAACCTGTCCGGCGGAGACTTCGCCGCGCTCTCCGAGATTCGCGCCTGCCAGAGCCTGATTCTGGCCAAGGAGGAAACCGCGGACACCGATCTCTACTGTCTCCTCCGGCTCGCACATCACCGTGACCAGCTCGAGAGCCGTAACAGCAACACGCCGGCCGGCCTGCCGGCCGTCTGGGCCGTGCTGGGCCAGCCGACCCGGGCGGAGGCTCTCGCCCGCAGCATCACCGACCCGTCCCGGCAGGAACGAGCGCTGGCCGGGGTCGCCGGGGCGGCTGCGTGTACCGGCGACCTGCAGCGGGCGGCGGACATCGCCGCCGGCATCAACGACCTGTCCCTGCGGGCGGCCACGCTGACCGATGTCGTACGCGTGGCGGCCGTCGCCGGTGACGTGAAGTGGGCAGCCGATACCGCCGCCGGCATCGACCCGCCCCTGTCCGAGCGAACGGCGACTCTGTTGGCGCGCGCCGCGGCGGCGAGTGGTGATCTGCGATTGGCCCAGCTCATCGCTGGTCGCATCGCCGAACCGCAGGGGCGGTCCGGGGCGTTGACGGCTTTGGTGACCGACGCCGCCGGTCTCGGTGACCCGGCGCGCGCGGTGGTTCTGGCCGAGGCCGCCGAGCGAGCGGCCGCCGACATTCTCGAATTGCCGATCCGGGCTCGATATCTCATCGAGCTGATGGATGCGCTGAGGCGCGCTGACGAGGCGCATCGGGTCCTGGTTCTCGCGGACACCGCCGAAGACGCCGCACGGGGGATCCTGGAACGTCCTGATCGTTGGGAAGTGCAGGCTGAACTGGCGCGCGCGGTGGCCGCTGCCGGCGATGTCGAGCGAGCCACCCGGATCGCGGCCCAGCTCGACGACGAATTCCTGCGAGTGAAGGCGCTGGCCGCCCTGCCCGGCGCATCCGTGGGTGCTCACCGGACTGTGGTCGCATCCGCCTCGGAGGCCGCCGTGCAACTTGCCGGCGACGTCAGCGACCTGAACGTGCGCCGGCGGGCGCTCGCCATGGCGGGCCGGCCACCGGTGGCGGCATCGGGCGATGTGCGGCATCCTCCGGACGATCGGGCCGCGATGCGAACGGTGGCCGAAGCGGTGCAGATCGTTCTTGAACCGGTGACAGCGCTGGCAGAAGCCGCCGTACGGTTCGCCGACAGTGCCCTGGACCCGGCACAGCGGGCAGCCGGGGTGCATCACAGCGGGCCACGTCTGGCCGAGGCCTGCCATGTGGTGGAACGGCAACACGTGATGCAATTGAGTGAGGCCGCGCAAGGTGCGGCTTACAGTGCCAATGACCCGTCGCGGCAGGCACAAACGCTGGCTGATCTGGTCCGGGCCGCGCTGGGGCCTGAGCTGTTCCGACAGGCGAGGCGGCTGGCTCGCGCCGCGATCCGGGCGGTCGAGACCGCCGCCGATCGTGAAGCCGACCAGGACGGGTTCGAGGAACAGGCGCTTGCGTTGCGCGACATGGCAGCTGCCGTCCATGCCGCCTGCGCTTCGTGGCGGCCCGCGGACCTGGTGATCGCCGTGGAGCGGGGTGCCGGACGTCGCAACTCGCTCGATCGGGCGCAGACACTGACCGCTGTCGCGCAGGCTGTCGTCGGCAAGAACGACCGGCAAGACGTTCTGACCCTCGCCGGCGCCGCGGACCGAGCGGCATGCGCGGTCGTGGACTCTGTCGAGCGGGCGCGAGCACTGAGCGAGGTGGCGAGGGTCTTCGCGATTGCTGGTGACCTCCCGCGAGGTCTGCGGGTCGCCCACGGCATCACTGAATGGCAGACGCGGGACGCTGCTCTGGCCGGACTGGCACATCGCGCCGCGGTGGCCGACGACGTGGACTCGGCCGTCCGGATCACCGAGGCCATGCACGATCCGTCGCGCCGGACGCAGACGCTGGAAGCCCTGGCCCGCGACGCGGCAACCGCGGGCGAGCACGAGCGTGCGGTACGAATCGCGCGCGGGTTCCAGGATCCGTCCCAGATAGCCCGCATTCTGGCCGGTCTGGCGCGTGCGGCGGCGGACGAGGGTGAGACGGAACGAGCCGCCGGCCTCGCCGACGCCGCGGAGAAGACCGCGCGCAGTATCGTCGACCAGCTCCGGGAGGCGCGGGCTCTGACGGACCTGGCCCGCGCGACCGCGGCAGCCGGCGATCGGGAACGAGCCATCGACCTGGCCGCCACCGCGGAGGAGACCGCACGGGGTATCGCTGATCCGTACCGCCAGGCGCAGGCGCTCGCGGAGGTGGCGCGCGCCTTGGTGGAAGTAGGCGATCATGAACGAGCGGGGCGGGCCGCGCTGGCCATCGCCCAGCAGACCGAGCAGGTGCGAACAGTGGCCGAACTGGCTCGAACGGTGGCGGCGATCGGTGAGACGGACCTGGCCATGCGCCTGGTGCATGACGTCACCGACCCCTACGGCAAGCACGAGACCCTGGCGAAGCTGGCCGCCGGGCTGGCCTCCGACGGTGACATGCAACCGGCCGTCCGCATCGCCTCGGGGATCGCCAACCCCTCTCATCACGCGTCGACGCTGACCGAACTGGCCGGCATCGCCGCTCTGAGCGGCGACCCGGGCCAGGCCACAGCGCTGGTCGACGCGACCGTCGACCTCGCGCACAGTGTGACTGACTCGCACGTTCAAGCGCAGATGCTCGCCGCCCTGGCCGGCGCGGTGGCGGCCGCTGGTGACGTCGCTCAGGCCGTGCGGGTCGCCGGCGCCATCGCCAGCGAGTCCCGGCGTACCCAGACGCTGCAGGACCTGGTCCGCTTCGAGGCGACGGCCGGTGATCTGGAGCATGCCTTACAGATCGCGGGTGGCATCGCCGAGAAATCCCAGCAGGCACAAGCCATGATCGATCTCATTCGGCTGATGGCAGCCAACGGTCGTATGGAGCATGCCGAAAACCTTGCCCGCGACCTCACCGACGACCTTCTGCGCAACAGAACCCTCGCTGAGGTCGCCTCCATGCGCCGGTGGGCGCCGACCCTTGCCGGGGCGACCGAGCAGGCCGCTCGCAGCATCACCGACCGGCATCTGCAGAGGCATACGCTCGCACGCCTGGCCGGACGGATCGCCGATCGCGGTGACGTGCCGCGGGCCCTCCAGATCACGTGGCGCCTCACCGACCCGAAGACGCGAGGCACGGCGCTGGCCGACGTGGCACGCGCGGTGGCGGACTCCGGCGACATCGAACAGGCCGCCGACATCGCGGCCCGGATCGGAGACGACCCGGCCCAGGCCCGTGAGCTGGCCGGTCTGGTCAGCAAGGTGGCGAGCGCGGGCGACATCCGATGGGCCGCCCGGGTCGCAACGAGGATCAGGGACTCGGCGCGTCAGGCTGAGGAACTGCTGGACCTCATTGGCCCGCTCGTGGACGCGGGCGACATCGATGACGCCTGCGAATTAGCTGTCGGCATCGCCGATCCTCACCGGCAAGCGCGCGCTCTCACCGATCTCGCCGCCATCTCCGCCGGCACGGGCGATGTGGGCAGGGCGCTCCGGCTCGCCGACCGCATCTCCGATCCGGCCCTTCGTGCCTTCGCGCTCACCGAGTTGGCGGCCACCGGTGTCGCCGCCTTCGCCCGTGCCGCCGAGCAGTCCGCCGCATCGGTCCTCGACCCCTCCCGAAAAGCGCTCTGCCTGGCCCACCTCGCCGCCCAGGCAGCACCGGGCAGCCCTCGGCATGCGAGAGCTCTCGCCATCTCCGCGGAGCGCGTCGCCGAACTCGTCGCCGACCAGGCCGAGCAGGCACAGACGCTGATCGAGATGGCCCGGATTCCCGGCATGCCGCACGCGGCCCGCTTGATCGGCAAGGCTCTGACGCTGGCTCCTTGGCGCGTCTCACTTCCGGCTCTGGCCACCATGTACCCCCACCTGCTGCGGAGGTTCACCACCCCTCAACCGGCCTGACACGCGCGCGGAACCGGCCAGTCGCGCCCGGCGTCGAACCCGGGTGCGCCCGCTTCCGCTCGCCACTGCCGCCGTCGCCGCCCTCACCCTGCTCACCGGCTCCATCCACCGGCCGCACCGGGACATCCCCGAGCCGCCCACCGACCCCGGCATCGCCGTGCTCCAGGTCAAGGAGTGGCGCAGCCTGGTCGGGCCGTCGGAGCGGGCGCAACTGCCCGAGGTCACCGTCATGGGCGGCGGCCGGGTGATCGTTCCGGCCGGCCAGGACGGCGCGTTGCAGCGGGCGGCGGAGCACATGCTCACCCCGGATCGGTACCGCCACCTCTACCGTTTGGCGCACGACGCCGGCCTGGCACGGAACCGGTTCGTCGCCTCGCCGATGGAGGCCACCGACGGATCGATGCTGGTGGTGACGCTGCGCTCGGGTGGGCGGACCTACACCACGAAGATCACGAACCCCGGTGGGGACGAGGGCGACCGATTCCGTTCAGCGCTGAGTGCCCTGATCGCCCCCGCTACGTCGACGCCGTACCGGCCGATGGCCTACGCCGCGCTCGTCACCGGAGGATTCGGCACGAAGGAGAGCCAGGTAGAGGCCCAGCCCTGGCCCGGGGGAGGTGACCTCACCACCGGCGTGCGGACCTACCTCGGCCTCTGCACCATACTCACCAGCGCGCCGCCGGCGGCGACCGAAACCGCCCAGTGGAAGTCCGGCGGCCAGACGCTCTGGGTCACGCTCCGGCCGTTGCTGCCGCACGAAAGCACCTGCACCGATCTGGACAGGGGCACCCCCTGAAAGCCGGGTCAGGACGTCCGGCTCGTGGCGGCCAGGGCGAGCGCGCCGAGCACGGACCGGCTCAGTTCGTCGATGCCGACGGTGTCGAGCGCGGCCAGCGACCGCTCCAGCAGGCCGGCGATCATGCTCTCCACCGCGGCCGATGCGCCGGTGTCGACGATGATTTCCCGCAGGACGGCGATGCCGGCCGCATCAAGACGAGGGTCACCGAGAAGAGATTCAAAGACCTTCTCCTGTACGGCGTCCGCGCTCTCAAGAGCGAGCGCAACCAGGACTGTGCGTTTGCCTTCGCGCAGGTCGTCGCCGGCCGGTTTCCCGGTCAGTCCGGTGTCGCCGAAGACGCCGAGGACGTCGTCGCGGAGCTGGAACGCCTCGCCCAGCGGCAGCCCGAACGTCGAGAGGCCGGCCAGCAGGTTGTCGCCGGCCCCGGCGAGCTGCCCGCCGAGCAGCAGGGGATGTTCGACGGTGTACTTGGCACTCTTGTACTGCACGACCCGGCGAGCGCGTTGCAGCGCTCCCTCGCGGCGCCCGCCGGCGATCGCCTGTTCCAGCAGGTCGAGGTACTGCCCGCCCATCAGCTGGGTGCGCATGCTGTTGAAGGTGGCGCGCCCCCGGGCGAGGGCGGCCGGAGGTAGTCCGCTGCTGGTGTAGAGCTCGTCGCTCCACGTCAGGCACAGATCCCCGGCGAGCACGGCGGCGGACACTCCGAAGTGGTCGCCGTCGCCGGTCCACGCGCTGCCGCGATGCAGGGTCGCGAACCGGCGGTGCATGGCCGGGGCGCCGCGGCGCATGTCGGAGGCGTCCATGACGTCGTCGTGGATGAGCGCGGCCGCCTGGAAGAACTCCAGTGCCGTGGCCGCTGCGACGGCTGCCGGTTCGTCGGGTGCTCCGGCGGCCCGCCAGGCCCAGTAGCAGAAGGCCGGCCGCAGCCGTTTTCCGCCGCTCATCAGGTCGGCGACGTACTGCACCAGCGGCGCGCAGTCGGCACTGACGCCGGCCAGCAACCGGGCCTGCGCCGACAGGAAACGCTCGATCTCCTGCTGAACCCGATCCCTGAGACCCGCTGCGTCAAGCGGCGACGCGGCGAGATGCGGCGACGCGGCGAGATGCGGCGAGGTGGGAAGAGGCGGCGAGGTGGCGACGTGCGGCGACGCGGCGATGTGGGGCGACGCGGCGATGTGGGGCGACGCGGCGAGATGGGGCGAGGACTGCAGGGCCATGAGAGGTCGTCTCCTGATATCGGGTGCGGGCGTCGCGGAGGGGTCAGTCAGCGGCGCGGCGGCCGGAGCCGGTGAGCCGTGCCGAGGCGAGCAGGCCGATCAGTAGGAAGCCGGCCGCCGTGAACGCCGTCCAGCTCGTCGCCGTGGAGAACGCCTCGGCGTCGGCGGCCAGCGGCGCCGTGCCCGGATCAGCCGCCAGGCCGGGAATGGCGGCGCCGGCACTGTCCTCGACGGCCGTCACCACCGCGGTGCGCTGCTGCGAGGGCACGCCGCGTTCGTCCAGGGCGGTGTCCAGCTGACCGGCGGCGGTGCTGAACAGGACGGTGCCCAGAACGGCGATCCCCAGCGCGGAGCCGAGCTGCCGGGTCGTGCTCTGGGTGCCGGACGCCTGGCCGCTCATCGCCACCGGCACGTCGGCGAGCACCACGCCGGTGATCTGTGCGGTGGCCAGGCCGACGCCGACGCTCTCCCACCAGGCGGTGTCGGAGGCCGCGACGAGCCCGACGCCCGCGACGCCGGCCAGCTCGAGCACGATGCCCAGGCGGACGCCAGCGGCGCCGGGGTGATGTCTCTGCTGTCATGAATCTCGTTATACAAGTAATCAGATTGTCTTGCTACTTGGAGGGCTTATGATTTTCCCGTGATCAGGCGGCAGGCACAGCAGCGCAGTAACATGGCTCTCGCCCTGCGCGAAATGCTGCGGGCCAACGGAGAGGCGACCCAGGGGCTCGCCCGCCGGCTCGGCGTCGGCGTCACCGACGCGTTGGCCCTGGATCACCTGCTGAGCAGCGCGGACGGGCTGGGGCCGACCGAGTTGGCGCACCGGCTCAACATCCGGTCCGCCTCGGCGACCACGCTTGTCGACCGGCTCGACGCGGCCGGGCACGCCCGGCGGGTGCCGCACCCGTCCGACCGGCGCCGGCAGACCATCGTCGCGACCGAAAAAGCCTATGAAGAGGCCATCGGTGCGCTGGCGCCGTTGTTCGCCGGAGTCGAGCAGGCGGCGGCCCGGCTGACGCCCGAGCAGGCCGCCGCCACCGCGGCCTTTCTGCGTGAGGTCGCCGCGGTGATGCGCGACTACGCCGCCGAACAGCGGTAGCCCCTTGTCCGGCTGACGGATGCGGGGCGGTCGTCACGCCGTACCCCTGCATTGTTGGTGTTGTTGATGTGCGCCTGCTGGTGGGTCCCCCGTGCGAGCTACCGGGGAGTGTCCACCGCGGGGTGACGATTTCGGTCAGCCGGATCCATAACCTTCGACGGAGCCGCGGCGTTCGGGCCGCGAGAACCTCATGAAGGAACGATCTCTCATGCGTGTGGTCAAACAGTTCCTGGCGGTCGTCGCTGTCGCTTTCGCGGGCGGTCAGGGTGCCGCCGCGGTGCAGGAAAACGCCTGGCTGACGCTGGTGGTCGGTGCCGTGACAGCCGTTGTCGCGGTCGTCGTCTACGGATGGGTGGTGCGGCGCACCGAGCGCCGGGAGGTGACCGAGATCGCCCGGCACGGAGCGGTTGCCAGGACCGGCCGGGGAGTGCTGATCGGAATCGGAATGTTCGCGGTGGTGATCGGCAACATCGCGTTCCTCGGCGGTTACCAGGTGCACGGTGTCGGCTCGGTCACCGGCGCGATCGGCCTGCTCGGTTTCATGGCCGCGGCCGCCGTGACCGAGGAACTGATCTTCCGCGGCGTGCTGTTCCGCATCCTCGAGGAACGCGCCGGCACCATGATCTCGCTGCTCGTGACCGGCGTGGTGTTCGGCGTGATGCACCTGTTCAACCCGGGCGCCAGCCTGTGGGGTGCGATCGCCATCGCGATCGAGGCCGGTTTCATGCTCGCCGCCTGTTACGCCGCCACCCGCAACCTGTGGGTGCCGATCGGGCTGCACTTCGGCTGGAACTTCGCCGCGGGTGGCATCTTCAGCGCGGTGGTGTCCGGTAATGGTCAGCCCGACGGGCTGCTCGACGCCACCACCTCGGGCCCGGCCGTGCTCACCGGCGGCGATTTCGGCCCGGAGGCGAGCCTGTACGCGGTGGTGGCGGGCGCGGTGCTCACGCTGGTGTTCCTGTGGCTGGCCCGGCGCCGCGGCACGATCGTCCCGCGTCGCCGCCGCCCGGCCGGCGCTACAGTGCTGCCGTGATCGACTCCCTTGCGGACGTGTGGCGCCGCCGTGACGTCGTGGTCCGGGATCTCCCGCTGGGATTGCTGCTCGCCGTCGCCTGCTCGGTGGCGGCGCTGGACAACCGCGGCACGCAGCTCGGTGACCTGCCGCAGCGCCCGTTCGACGCGCTGGCTGTCGGGGTGATCGCCCTGGAGTGTCTCCCGCTGGCCGTCCGCCGGCGCCTGCCCGCCGTCTGCCTCGCGCTGGTGGCGATCGGGTTCGCGATCGACCAGCTCCGCGGCTATCACACGGTGGCGGGCACAGCGCTGCCGATCGCGCTGCTGAGCGCCGGGGCTCATCTCGAACGGCACCGGCTTCCCGTCGTGATCCTGGCGTCCGCGGCCTACGTACCCCTGACCCTTGCCCTGACCCGGGACGGATCGGCCGAGGGTGTGGCCGGGTTCGTCACGTTCTACCTGGCCCTCGCGCTTGCGTGGGGCGCCGGTGCGTGGCTGCGGACGAGCCGGGCCGCCGAGGAGCAGCAGCGTCGGCACGTCGCGGAGAGCGCCCGCGCCGCGGAACGGACCCGCATCGCCCGCGAGCTCCACGACGTCGTGACCCACCACGTGACGGCGATGGTGGTGCAGGCCGAGGCGGCGCGATACCTGACCGCCGCGCCGGAACGCCTCGACCCGACGCTGACCGCCATCACCGACACCGGCCGGCGGGCCATCGCGGACCTGCGGCACCTGCTCGACCTGCTCAACCCCGACCACGGCACAGACCTGCTCAACCCCGACCACGGCACTGACCCGCGGGCCCCGCTCGCCGGCGACCTGACCGCCCTCGTGGAGCAGACCCGGCAGGCCGGGCAGCCGGTGGAGTTCACCGAGACCGGCCGGCCTGCAGCGGCGACGGGCAGCGCCGAGGTCGCCACCTACCGGGTCGTGCAGGAGGCGCTGACGAACGCCCTCAAGTACGCGCACGGCAGCCGCACCACCGTCCACGTACGCCACAGCGACAGGGAGACCCTGGTGGAGGTCAGCACCGACGGCTCGGGTACGGGGTTCTCGCCCGGCGGGAGCGGGCGCGGCCTCGCCGGGCTGGGTGAACGCGTCGGCGTGCTCGGCGGCGAGTTCAGCGCCGGCCGGCGGGACGGCGACATGTTCGTCGTCCAGGCGCGCATCCCGACAGGAAGTCCACGGTGACCACACCGATCCGCGTGCTGATCTGCGACGACCAGGCGCTGATCCGCACCGGCTTCACCACGATCGTCGGTGCCCAGCCCGACATGGAGGTGGTGGGCGAGTGCGGGGACGGGCGCGCCGCTGTCGATCTCGCCGCCCGGGTGCACCCGGACGTGGTCGTCATGGACGTGCGGATGCCGGTCCTCGACGGCATCGAAGCAACCCGCCTGCTGGCCGGCGCCGGTATCGCGGATCCAATCAAGGTGCTGGTGGTGACCACGTTCAACCTCGACGAGTACGTCTACGAGGCGTTGCGCGCCGGCGCCAGCGGATTCCTGCTCAAGGACGCCCCGCCGGCCCAGCTGCTGAACGGCATCCGCACCGTCGCGACCGGCGCCGCGCTGCTGGCACCCGAGGTGACCCGGCAGCTCGTCGGCAGGTACGCGGCACGGATCCGCCCCGCCGGGGGCACACCGGACGGCGTCGCCCTGACCCCGCGCGAGCTGGAGGTGCTGCGCCTGATCGCCGGCGGCCTCTCCAACAGCGAGATCGCGGCGACCCTGGTGATCAGCCCGGAGACCGTCAAGACGTACGTGTCACGCCTCCTCACCAAGCTGGACCTGCGCGACCGGGTCCAGGCGGTGGTCTACGCCTACCGCCGCGGTTTGGTGACCTGATCGTCCGGGACCCCGCCGCGCTGACCGGTCTGGGCCTCGACGGCGGCTCGCTCGCCCGCGACCGGCACGAGGGCGGCGGCGATCAGAGGGATGGCAGCCACCACGGCGTAGGCCGGCGCGAAACTCGCGGCGCCGATCGCCAAGGCCACCACCGGCGGCGTGGCGGCTGTCACCACGTTCTGGCCGGTGGTCTGGATACCGAGCGCGCGGCCTGCCCACGCGGGCCCGGCGTATTCGGCGACGGCGGTGAAGGACAGGCCGTTGCTGCTCACCGCCACCACGCTCAGGAACAGCAGGAGCGGCACGGCCGTACCCGATCCGGTTGCCGCCGCGGCAGCCAGCGCCAGCATCGCCCCGCCGGTCACCACCGCGATGATCCGCATCGGTCTGAGCCGGCTGCCGGTGCGGTCCGACCAGTAGCCGGCGGCGAGGCGGCTGAGCGCGCCGAACACCTGCGCGCCGGCCAGCAGGTGCCCGGCGGCGAGGGCGGTCCAGCCGCGGGCGTCGGTGAGGAACACCAGCGCGAAGGTGGTGATCGTGAACTGGGGCACTATGAGGAGCGCGCTGGCGGCGTGGATGCGCCACAGGCCGGCGGCACGGTAGGGCGAGATCGTCGGCGGCTCCGGTGCACGCGAGCCGGCCGAGGACGCCTGTGCGGCCGGATCGCGTACAAAAACGAATGCCGCCGTTGCCGCGGCCAGGAACAACGCGGCGAGAAACAACAGCGGCACGCCGGTGCCCCCGGCGGCGAGAGCCGGCAGCGTGGCCGCGGCCAGCGCGATACCCATCGGCCCGGCACTCTGCCGGAGGCCCATCGCCAGGGCGCGCTCGTGCCGCGCGAACCAGCCGAGGATCAGCCGCCCGCTCGCCAGCACCGCCCCGCCGGCCGCACCGGCGAGTGCCAGGCACAGAGCCAGGGTCGCCGTGTCGTGGGCCCAGCGGGCGGCGAGCACGATGAGCCCGGCGATCCCGAGGCCGGTGGACAGCACGACACGCTCGCCCCACCGGTCGGCCGCGGCGCCCCAGGCGATCAGCGTGAGCATCACGCCGACGGTGGGGCAGGCCACCAGCAAGCCGGTCTGCTCCAGGGTGAGGCCCTCGTCGCGGTATGCCGGGATCAGGTAGGCGAGCCCGTACTGGAAAGTGCTGCCCGCGGTCATCGCCAGCATGCCGACGACCAGCATCAGCCAGCGTCTGCGCTCACCCGGCATCTACGGACCCCCGTCCCTCGTCGATCTTCAAGCGCGACGCCAATGTAGCTCCCGGCGTACTGACGCCTTCACGACGAAGGCCGCGTGACCCCGCGAAGCGGTCATACGCTGGGGCGATCCTCGGGGGAGGGGTTCATCATGAAGGTCGCCGTCGTGGGCGCCGGCCCGGTCGGGCTGTTCACCGCCATCGCGCTCGCCCGCCGCGGTAACCAGGTTGCGGTCGTCGACCGCGATCCGGGCCCGGCCGCCGACGGCAGCTGGCCCCGCCGCGGCGTCATGCAGTTCCATCACCCGCACGGCTTCCGCCAGCAGATCGGCGACGCCCTCGAGGTGGAGATGCCGGAGGTGCTCGGCAAGCTTCTCGACGCGGGCGCGGAGACCGCCGTGCTGCCGGCCCAGGACGGCCGGCCGGAACAGGTCGTCGGTCTGCACTGCCGGCGGTTGACCTTCGAGCGGGTGCTGCGTGCCACCGCGGTGGCCCAGCCGGGTGTCACCCTTGTCGCCGGTCACGCCGACGACGTGCTGCGCACCCGAGGAAAAGCAGCGGGGGTACGGGTGGACGGCCGCGAACTTCCCGCCGACCTGGTGATCAACGCGTCCGGCCGGGCCGGGAAGCTCGCCGACGACGTCCGCGTCCCCGGGCAGAGCAGCGACTGCGGTCTGTCCTACGTGTCCCGGCAGTACGAACTGCTCCCCGGTGCGGAACTCGGCCCGATGAACACCCCGGTCGGCATCGTGCAGACCCTGCGCGGCTACCTGATCGCGGTGTTCCTCCAGGACAACCGCACCTTCTGCGCGCTGATCGCCCGGCCCACCGCGAACCGGCGCCTCGCCGCCCTGCGCTTCCCGGAGCTGTTCGAGGCCGCCGCCCGGGCCGTCCCCGCCCTTGCTGCCTGGGTGAGCGAGGACCGCAGCCGACCGATCACGCCGGTGCTGCCCGGCGGGCGGTTGCACAACACGTACCGCGGCCAGCTCGACGACAACGGCCGGGTCGGCCTGCCCGGCCTGCTGCACGGCGGCGACACGGTCTGCACCACCAACCCGACGGCCGGCCGCGGCATCGCCCTCGCCCTGCGCCAGTCCTGCCAGATGCTGCGCCTGCTCGACGATCACCCCGGCGACCCGGAAGCAGCAGGCCTGGCCCTGGACGCCTGGTGCACCGACCAGGTACGCCCCTGGTTCGACGACCACGTCCACTGGGACGCTGACCTGCTCCGCCGCTGGGACGGCGGCGACGTCGACGTGACCCGGCGGCTACCCAGCGACCTCATCATGGAGGCGACCGCTGTGGACCCGTCACTGTTGCGAGTGGTCGGCCCGTACATGTCGATGAAGGTTCTGCCGACGGCCCTCGACGAGGTGGAACCCCGGGCCCGGGAGATCTTCGCGGGCGGCTGGCGCCCACCGCAACATCCCGGCCCCACCGCCGACGAGCTCGCCGAGCTGATCACGCTCCGCCCGGTGTCGCGTTGACCTTGTGGACAGCGGCTCAGGTCAGGCAGTCGAACGCCGCCAGCGCCTGCCCCTCGATGGTGCTGCGCCACTGTCGCCTCGAGGACGGCACCGAATTCATGACTTGTCGTCGGCGTCAACCCGAGGCGGCAGCGTCGATGGCGGCTTCCAGCAGCGCGCGGTTGCGGACATTTCGCCGCTCCATACCAAGCTGGTGGCGCAGAGCGCCGAGAACATAGCGGCGCGCGTGAGGCGGGAGTTCATAGACCGTACTGATGCAGTCGAGGTAGTCCGCGTCACAGGGTGTCGGATCATCGGCGTGCTGGGTCGCGAACGCTCCGTTCGCACTCAGGACCCGTAAAAGTGCGCCGCCCGGTGTGACGCTGTCGTTGAAGGGTGACAGGAACAGGTCGGCGTGGACGGACTCCAGCTGGCTGATGACCTGCCGGACTGCCGGCGCTTCCCGCAGGACTGTCCGATGCGGGGGAGCGCCGGACATGCCAGCAGGCAGGGCGGTACTGCCGACCAGCCCGACGGCCATGCTGTGCGGCCCGGTTCGGACGACCGCGACTTCGTCGCGGAATGATCGCCACGAGGCTGTGTCCAGCCCCGCCTGCCACATAGCGACGATACGACGGAACGCTCCGACCGGGTCGACGGCAGGACATAGTTTCCGCACGTCGACCAAGCCGCCCTCAATGACGCTGAGCAGGATGACCAGATTGAGCGAATAGGCCGCCATCCTTCCGAGAACGTCGACCTGGGCCGGCTGGTACCCCTTCGTCGCCCCGGGCGCCGGCTCATCAACACTGTCGCGGAACGCTCGGCAGACATGCGCTACGGCTTCTCGGGTGTCCATCTGGCCGACCAGCATCTCGGCGAGGAACTCAAGGGACCTTCCCCATGCCGTCAACGGGCGGTACGAAAGAACGGTGTACAGGAGATCCGCATGCCGTCGCCGTTCGTCTTCGGCAGGGGCTGTCAGCCCAGCGACGGACCTGGATACGAAACGTGCGACGAGATATTCGCCGAACGTAGCGTGCATGAATTCGTAGCTGTGGTGGATGCGCATGCTGGTATTGGGTGCGGGGCGGCGGACCGTTGACCTTGCAACGTGGATGAAGAAGAATCGGCTGACCAGGCGCTCGCCTGGTGAGAGCCAGAGAGCGCGCATTGCCGAAGGATCTGCATGACTACCGGCGAACGCGAGCAAGTCGGCGTCGAGTTCGGTGTCGAACACCGACTGCCGGGAACGGTTGAACATGCCGAAGGCGGCGACGCATAACCTTTCGATCTCAGCGTCGATCAATCCAGCGAGCGCGGCTGCCGACTCGCCGCGACGATGTTTGCGTAGCTCTCGTTCGATGAATCCGTGTATGAGTTGTTCGTAGAACGACGAGGCGGTCAGCAAGGCGCTGTTGTTCTGCAGCCGGTTTCCGTTGGCGTCATGAAGTGCGAGCAGAAGGAGCATGAGTGGTTGCTCCGCGAGTTCCCGGTACCTCCAGACTGTGTCGATGGTCAATGGCTGCAACGCGTTCTTCGCCAGATACGGTGCAATCGAGGTCTGCCAGCTGTCGAGCCAGCGAGTGCTCTGCGCGCGGTCGAAAGGTAACAACTTCAACACAGCGCTCCCGACCGGGACGTGGAATCGATGTGCGACAGCGATGCGGCTCGTCACCACGGTGAGGATGGGATTGCCGTTCGCCCACTCCGTCGACTGAAACTGTGAGATTCGGTCCAGATAGTCGGCACGGTTGGTGCTGCTGCTCTGAAGCAACTCGTCGAACCCGTCGAGCAGCACTACGACCGTCCGCGTAGTGCTGCTGACGACCTCGTCCCATACCGCAGCTCTGTTCGTGGCGTCGAGGACGGCGTGCTCGATCTGTTTCACGACAGCGTCGTCGGCGGGAACATACCGGAGCCGCACCAGAACAGGCAGATAGCCGCTGACCGCCAGTACGGCGCCGAGGGCGCGCATGAACACGGATTTGCCGGAACCGGGGTCGCCGAACACGACGACCGGGAAGCGGGCGATTTCCGGATGGGTGAAGCAGCCCGCGAGGAACGCGGCAAGGTCACAGCGTTCTATGCGGCTGTGCCACCAGCGCTCCTCGAACGTGGGGGCGCCGTGGAGATTCAGGGTGGCCCGAAAGCGGGGGTCAAGGTAGGAGCGCTTCAGCGGCGGCGGGTTCATGCCGTCCTCCATGAGGAGGTCGGCCGCGTCGATGATCGGCTGTTCAACATCTGTCTCACGGGCTCTCAGCAACGCCCGTGTGAGCGCCGACTCGGGCTGCCCGGGTAGCCGTCCGACGGTAGACAGCAGCTGCTGGACCGCCCGCAGCCCTTGTCCGGGCAATAGTTCCTGGGACGGATCGGTGTTTCGATCGGGGCCGGCCCAGAGGCCCACCTGCGGATAGCGGACGGCCAAGGCGTTGAATGCGCTGATGTATGCCCGCAGGACCGCCGGCGCGAGAGCCAGCAGTTCGTCGCGATACAAGCGCACTTGTTGACGACGCACCTCATCGCGAAACGGTCCCCGACTGCCTCGAGGCAGCCGACCGTGAAGGTGCCGCATGGGGCCCGGATGTGTCTCGCCACTGAGTTCCAGTTCTTCCCCGAACAGCGACGCCAGAAGCTCGAAGGCCTGGCTGAGATACGCCCCCACAGCGGCGAAGAAGTCACTCCGGGTCTGGTCGGGGCGCGGCCGCGGCACGGGTAATGTCAACAATGCCTGCACAATCGTGTGCTCGTAGTCAGCAACGGACGTTTCCGCGCCCCTGGTCAGGTACCTCGTGTCAGACGGCAGTACCAGGAGCACCTGCGCCGGCTTCACGGCGTTGAAGGCGGTGAACGCGGCGATCAGCGGGCTCACTGTGCAATGAGCGTCAAGCCACGGGATCAGATGCTCTTCCGTCGGTGGATCAGCACACGCACTGCCCAGCCGGCGCAGCAGGTTGCTGAGGTGGTTCGCCGGCCGTATCAACAAGAACGCGGGCCAGGTGGTGTCCACCCAGCGCGGATCGGTGAGGTGGCCGTCGGCGACGACGTTGACCAGAGGCAGCAGCGCGGGCTCCGTGATCGCCGCCAAGCTTCGCGCGCCATCCAGAAAGGCGGCTCCCCACGGGTCGTGTGTGGTCATGAAGTCTCGTCGCTCGTGACAGGTGGAACGTTGCCGACGGCGAACTGGGCGTGTCTCGGCAGCCGCCGGTTCAGCTCGGTCAACAGAGAGAGGATCGCGGTGGATACCTCGATCGCCGCAGCACGGCATGTGTCCGGCGTCAGCAATGTACCGGCCGCCAGCGGCGCCGCCTCCGCGACCAGCTGCACCGAGTTGCCCTGCCGAATCCTGAAAACGGCATGCGGTGCGGACACCGCGCGATGGACGTCCGCCATGGCTGTGGCCGAGTAGGCACCGGGCAGGTGCGAATCGACCTCAAGGATCGCGCGACCGAGCTCGGCAAGGTGAGCCTCGGACGGCCAATTGTCAAGTTTGACCACGTTGAGGTCATCCTCCAGCGAGACGACTTGTTGTCGAATCGTCTGCGGTTCGTCGACGGTCCGGCGCAGGCGCTCCTCCAGGCGAGTGAAACGACCGGCGACGGCGTTCAGGTGAAGCTCTGGCCGTCTGAACACAGTGCGCGTAGCGTCGTTTGCGAGCATCGCCGGTGCCGGTGGTTTGCACACTGCCGACTCGATGGCTGTGAACACGTCATCGATGTGACGGCCGACCTTCCGCAACGCTGGAGCAGCGGCGGCCAGACGGCGCTGACCGGCAAGCCGCCGGGCGATGACGTCGGTCAGCAGAAGACCCGGTCCCAGTAGGGTGAGCGCGGCGAGGATGTTGACGGCGAAGTCGTCCGCCGCGATCCGGGCGATGACACACGCCGACTTCTCGTCCCGCGTGACCGCCAGCCCCGCGGAGATTGCGCTGATCGGCACCGCCAGGAGGATCCATTCGCGGGGGAGGGCTTCATCTCCGTCCTCGTCGAAGAGGCGCTTCCACACTCGCCGAACGAGGCGAAGCGGCGACGATCTCGTCATCAAGACAAAGTAGCTTCTCGCGGAGACTCCAACACACGTGGTCCACCGTCCGGTGTCAACGCGGCAAGTCTGTGTGCGCTACCGGGCCGGCCGTCTCCGGGAGGGGTGGCGCGGCTAACGCTGGTGCGCGGCGTAGGTCAGGTGTGTCGCCCGTGGCGACGGCTCGGAACGGATCAGCTCGAGGGCGACCCGGGACGCGTCCACGCCATCGAACAGGCGCGTGCCGGCGCCGAACAGCACGGGCGAGAGCGCGATCGAGAACTCGTCGACCAGGCCGGCGTTCAGGTACTGCAGGATCGTCGCGGCGCCGCCGGCGATGCGGACGTCGCGGTCGCCGGCGGCCTCGCGGGCCCGGTCGAGCGCGCTCTGGATGCCGTCGTTGACGAAGTGGAACGTGGTGCCGCCGGCCCGCTCCCAGGGGTCACGCTTCTCGTGCGTCACCACGAAGACCGGGGTGTGGAACGGTGCGTTCTCCGGCCACGACCGCTCACCGGCGTCGAACATGCGCTTGCCCATGACGCTCGCACCGGTGCGCTCGAACGTCTCCCGCACGATGTCGTTGTCGCGCCCCTCCTCACCGCCCTCGCCGATTCCCAGGTTCTCCCGCATGAACCGCTGCGGGAAGACCCATGCCTGCAACTCCATCCACTGCTTCCCCATCAGGTGCTCGGGGGGCGCGGGCGCGATGAACCCGTCCAGTGACATCGACACGCTGAAGAACACTTTCCCGGCCATCAGCCCTGCGCTCCCTTCCGGACGCTCCCGGCTTCCTTTCGGACGATCTCGGTTACGTAGGCAGCCAGGTTGCTCAGGGTTTGCCGGCCGCCCTCGATCGCGTGGTACTTCTCGACCGCGTCGTCGCGCAGTTCCTTGGTGGGGAACACCGTGCGCATCACGATCCGGGTCGCCGCACCGTCGGGTTCGAACGTCAGCACCGACGTGAAGGCGTTCGGGTCGTCGCGGGACTCACCGTGCAGCATCGCGATCCGCTCCGGCGGGACGATCCCGGTCCAGGTGATCCACTCCTGGTAGTCGGTCCCGTCCGGCCCGTGCATCACGAAATCCCAGATCCCGCCGACCTGGAACGCGAAGGACCGCGTGGTGGTGGTGAAACCCTCTGGACCCCACCACTGCGCCAGGTGCCGCACCTCGGTGAACGCCCGGAACACCAGCTCCCGCGGTGCGTCGACGACCCGCGAGATCACGATCTCCCGGTCGGCCGTGGCCGGCTCCGCCGCCGTTTCCTGCCCTGTCCCTGCCATCGGTCATTCCTCCTGCTGTGTCTGCTTCAGGTCCTGCACGTAGGCGTCCAGCCGGTCGAAGCTCTCGTTCCAGAATTGTTCGAACCCGCCGGTCCACTCGTGGATCGGCCGCAGCCCGCGGGCGTCCAGTCCGTAGAGGCGCTGCTTGCCCGCCTCGCGGACCCGGACCAGCCCCACCTCCCGCAGCACCCGCAGGTGCTTGGACGCACCGGGCTGGCTCATCCCCAGCTCCCGGGCCAGGTCGGTCACCGGCCACTCACCAGCCCGCAGCAGCGCCAGGATGTCCCGGCGCTGCGGCTCGGCGATCGCGTTGAACACGTCTGACGTCGTCGCTGCTCGTGCCACGACAGCCACCATATTCCAATAACGGTATGCGTCAAGCCGGCGACCGTTGACGCCCCTTCTGTCGAATCAAGGACGGCGTGGCCGCGGTCGCTGCCGG
The DNA here is from genome assembly GCF_042666575.1 of Actinoplanes sp. GCM10030250. Lineage (NCBI taxonomy): Bacteria > Bacillati > Actinomycetota > Actinomycetes > Micromonosporales > Micromonosporaceae > Actinoplanes > Actinoplanes sp. GCM10030250. Next base: position 60,537 of record NZ_JBHTDO010000030.1, read on the forward strand.
ACACTCGGGCGAGCCGTTGCCGTGGGTTTCGGCGAAGCGAAGGGCGGGACAGCGCACGCCCGGGACAGAGGCCTCGTCGGGATCGGCGGCACGGAGATCGGCCGGGCCACGGGCACGCTGCGGCAGGGAGGCAAGGCAGTGCTTCGCGAACATGTCCGCTTCGACGCCGTCCTGGCCCTGGTCGCCGCCGTCACCCTGTGCGGGGCGATCGGGCTGATATATGCGGATCATGACTGGGCGGCGGCGGGCGCTGGGCGGTGCCGGGTGGTGCCGGGTGGTGGCCGGGCCGTCAGGCTGACGGACGCCGGGTGCTGCCGCCGGCGAACCATTCACCAGTCGCGCCAGGTGTCCGTCAACTCGGCCCGGCCGAGTTGACGGCGCGCGGTCAGCGCCGACACATCCACTCCGGCGGCGGTCAGCACGGCGTCGACATACTCGGCGAGTTCCTCGCGCTCCCCGGTCTCGATCGCCCCATGCGGCTCATCAGCGGCATTAAGGCCCTTCACGACGGTCTCGACCGCTGCCCAGATCGCCTCGTCGGACGTCGGGTCGACGGCCGCGACGTCCCGCTCGTAGTCGGCGAGGACGGTGTCGACCGCCACGGTGAACGCCGGCGGCCACAGGTGAATCGCATACGCCTTGTCCGGCGCCAGGGTGCCGCCGGTGACGGCAGCTTCCTGCGCCGCGACCTGGTCTCGCCAGCGCACGGTGGGTCTCTGCATCATGGCCGCAGAATACGAGTCGGCTACGACATTTCAGGTGCAGTTGCGGGTGCCCCGCTTGACCGCGCCGGGCCAGGCCGCCCGCACGCCCCCCGGCCCCGGGTACTTCGTGAACTTGATCTGCAGGCAGTCGCCCTGCTCGTAGTAGCGTGCGGCGGCGAGAGCGAGCAGGCCGGCGGCGGGTGCGACGGCTCCGCCGCAGACCACGGCGAGGGTTCCGGCCGAGAAGACGCCGCAGGCGCCGGCCGCGATGCCGATGACGGCGCCGGCGTCGCGTGCGTTCCGCGTCTGGGCGCGGTCGATGCGCACCGTGCAGGTCAGATGGCCGCAATCACCCTGAAACGGTGGCGACGCCTGGGCGGCCGGCGGCGAGATCACCACCATCGCACCGGTCGTCATCAGCGTGGTGATCGCTGAGGCCGCCATTCGCCGTAAGGAAAAGTTACGCATACCGCTGTCCCCCTCGATATTCCTTGCCCTACGGAAACAAACTGTGCTCTCCAGCGCATCCGAAGGAAAGGTCTCGATAAGGGGTCACCCGGCAAGGTGATTTCGGGCTGGCCCGGCCGCGCATCGATGCGTCATTGCGACAAGTCGAGAATCTGATGAAGAGGGTCCGAGCCCGGGTGGGGGCGGTAAGACTTGCCGGTATGAGTGTGAACGTCGGTGACGAGATGACGAGGCTGCTGGGCGTGCTTCGGCACGAGCCGACGGACAAATGGGTCCGTGGCAGGCTCGGCGGCCGGCTGGTGGCCGACAGCCGTGCCGCATTGCTGCTGTGGGAACCGCGCCGCATCGTGCCCACGTACGCCGTGCCGGAAAAGGATGTCCGGGCCGAACTCGTACCCTGTGTGCCCTCTCCGGACGTTGACGTGCCGGTGCTGCATCCCGGCATTCCGTTCGCTGTGCACTCGACACCCGGGCAGGCGTATGACGTGCGCCTGGGGGACGAGGTCCGCGAGCGCGCCGCGTTCCGCCCGGACGACGCTGACCTCGCCGGTCACGTCGTGTTCGATTTTGATGCGTTCGACTGGACGGAGGAGGACGAGCCCGTGTTCGCCCACCCACGGGACCCGTTCTCCCGCGTCGACGCGCGGCGCAGCAGCCGGCACGTGCGCATCGAGCGGGACGGTGTGCTGCTCGCCGAGTCGCACAGCCCGACACTCGTCTTCGAGACGAAGCTGCACCCGCGCTTCTACCTGCCTCGCAAGGACGTCAGAGCGGAGGTTCTGCCCAGCGAGATGGTGACGGCCTGTCCGTACAAGGGCCGCGCCACGTACCTGTCGTTTCCGGTCGGCGAGAATCTGGCCTGGACCTACCCGGACCCGCTGCCTGAGGCCTCGCCGCTCGCCGGTCTGGTCGCGTTCTTCGACGAGGTTGTCGACGTGACCGTCGACGGCGTGCCCCGGGAGCGGCCCGATTCGCCGGTCGCCAAGGTCATGAAGGACGAGTTCGGCCTCTCCTGAAGGCGCGGGAAGGGAGCCAGGAAGCTGCGACGGCGCCGGCGCGGCTGCCGGGCAGGGCCGCTCATCCTGATGGGGCCGGGCGGGTGAGCCCGGCCCCGTGAGGATCAGCCGATGTGGAACGAGTCGCCGTAGACCTTGAAGTCCAGCGGCGTGTTCAGGTTGAAGTTGCCGTTGTTCAGGAAGACCCGCTGGGCGGTGTCGATCCGGGTGACGTCCGAGTGGGCCGGCTCCTTCTTCATCTCGATGACCCGCTCGTCGAGGAACGCGTTCAGCCAGGTGCGCTCGTCGCCGCCCTGCGCCGGGGGCTTGGCCTTGGCCAGGGCCCGGCTGCGGATCGACCGCATGCCGCTGTAGCCGTGCACGACGGCGGCGTCGTAGTAAGCGAACTGCCCGAGGGCGCGGACGCCGTCGGACTTGCCGTCGCGGACCGACGGGTTGAAGTACACCCGGTCCCGCTCCGCCTCCTGTGCGGCCTGGAACACCGAGTCGGCAGCCGCGGTCTTCCAGTCCCTGGTGAAGTTCGGGTCGAGACCGGCGTGCGACGCGGTGCCGTTCACGTTGCGCAGCGCCGGGAGGTATTTCGCCAGCACGTTCGAGGGCTTGGTGGCGGTGTACGCCTCGACGAGCTCGAGCATGTCGCCGGTGCCCGAGCAGAAGCCGATGATGCCGGCGGTGTAACCGCGGCCGTCGTTGATGTCCTCGATGTAGGCGAACTGCGCCCGCCAGTTCAGTGACGAGTTCTCGGCCGCCGAGACGATCTGCATGGCGACGTCCTTCTTCGCCGGGTTGTCGAGGTTGGTGCCGGTTGTTGGCGGAGTGCTGGTGGGCGGTGTCGTCGGGGCCGAACCGCCGGGCAGTGTCCAGGTCTGGTTGGCCGTGGCGGAGCACGTCCAGATCTGCAGCCGGGTGCCGTTGGCGGTGCTCTTGTCCGTGACGTCGAGACACTTGCCGGACCCGGCGTTGACCAGTGCGCCGTTACTGGCGGTCCACTTCTGGGCGCCGGAGGCGTTGCAGTCGTACAGCTGGACCTTGGTGCCGTTGGCCGTGGCGGCGGCGGCCACGTCCAGGCACTTGCCCAGGGCGCGCAGGGTGCCGTCGCTGTTGCCGGTGGTCCAGTGCTGTGCGGCGGAGTTGTTGCAGTCGTAGAGCTGGATGGCGGTGCCGTTGGCGGTCGCCGCGGCGGCGACGTCGATGCATTTGCCACCCAGGCCGGTGATCGGGCCGGCCGCGGCGGCACTGGCCGGAAGCAATCCGTAGATCGCGGCCGTACCGGCGATGACCAGGCCTGAGGTGGCATACGCGACCGTCTTCACGCGAATCATGGCGCTCCTGGAGAGGGGGATGGTGGGGGGCTAGCGCGTACTGGGGGCGGACTCTACGACTGTTAAGTAGCTTTATCAATACCCGTCGATCAGGGGAGCGCGCCCTTGACGAAGGTCGATGAGATGCCTGAGGATGACGAACTGTTAAGCACTCTGCCCATGAGTCAGGAGCCCCGATGGCGCGTGTGGCCGGCTCCTCCAAGCTGCTGCGCGCGATCAACGAGAGTGCGGTGCTCGAGCTTCTGCTCGACCCCGGCCTGCTGACCCGGGCCGACCTGCGCAAGGTGACGGCACTGTCCACGCCGACGATCTCCGATACGCTGCGCCGCCTGACCGGGGCCGGCCTGATCAACGTCGTGGGGTATGCCAGCGGCCGGCCGGGGCCGAACGCCGAGATCTACGCGGCCAACCCGGATGCGGCCTTCGCCGTTGCCGTCTCCGTCCGCGACGTCGGTACGAGCGGGGCCCCGTCAGTGGCCGCCGCGCTCTGCGATCTGACCGGTAAGGTTCGCGCACGATTCGAGTCGCGCATCGACTTCCTCAGCGCCGACCCGGTGTCCACCGTGGCCGGTGTGGTCTCCCGGCTGCGCCACCAGGGTGGCATCCCGGGCGAGCGGATCCGGCACGTGCAGCTCGGCGTGCCGGGGTCGTACGACGCGAGGACGGAGGCGATTCGCCTTGTCGACGTGCCCGGCTTCGCGCGTCCCGGTCTGGTGCCGGAGATCGCCGCGGCACTCGGCACGCGCGTCGGCGTCGACAACGACGTCAACCTGGCCGCGGTGGCCGAGCGGCGGCGTGGCGCCGGCCACGGCGCGGAGAACTTCGCCCTGCTCTGGATCGGCGAGGACGGCCTCGGCCTGGCGATCGACATCAACGGGACGCTGCTGCGCGGCACCCGTGGCGGCGCCGGCGAGATCGGCTACGTGCCGCTCTACTCGCCGGACTCACCGCACCGCAAGCTGGACCTGCAGAACCTGTTCGGCGGCGCCGCGATCATGGAACTGGCCCGGGACAACGGCATCGCCGGTGACACCCCTGCCGCGGTGGTCGCCGCGGCCGGCTCCGGCGAGTTCCTCGCCACCCTGGCCGACCGCATCGTGATCGGCGTGGCCGCGGTGACCGCGGTCCTCGACCCCTACCTCGTGGTGCTCGCCGGCCCGATCGCCCAGGCCGGCGGCGACACCCTGCTGGCCGCGGTGACCAGCGCCTTCCAGCGCGCCGCGCCGCTGGAGAGCTCGATCACCATCACCGCTGTCGACGACGACGCGGTGCTGCTCGGTGCTCTCGACGCCGGCCTCGCCGCGATCCGGGAGGTCCTGATCACCGCGGCGCGCGACGGCTGAGAGCCGTCGGTTGTCACCGATGCGGCCGGCGGCCGGCTTCCACGCGTACCGGAAGAAGTCTTGTGGTGTGGTCTGAGGTCATTCGGCTCGCACGGTGTCGATGTCGACGACACCCGGGTTGATGTAGATCCACAGGATGCGGACGTCGGCGAGCGCGGCACTGTCGCACGACATCGCGGACAACAGGTCGATGGTCGCGGTGGTCGTCGAGTCCTGGTTGATCCAGGTGAAGTTCGACTGGCACCACGCCTGACCGGCGCCGGTCTGTACCGCGATCGCCGCGTTGGTGCCCGCCGCCGGGCTGGTCCGCAGGTCGTACTTCAGCGTCGCGTGGGTGGACAGATCGACCGGCTCGGCGAAGGTGACACCGAACCAGCCGCCGTCGGCCGCGGTGACGCGCAGGCCGTGGGAGCCCCCGGTGGCGAACTCCGTGGTCTGCTCGACCGTGCCGCCGTTGGCCTGCCAGGGCGCTGACGCCCAGCCCTCGGTGCCGGTCTCGAAGGAGGCGAGCACCGCCGCCGCGGCCGGGTCCGGCTTCACGGTGACTGTCACGGTGGCCACATTCGACAGCCGGCCGGCCTGATCCTTGACCGTGTAGGAGGCGACGGCGTGGCCGGTGAAGCCGCTGACCGGTGCGAAGGTGAGTGCGCCGGAGGCGGCCGCGGTGAAGGTGCCGCCGCTGACGGTCAGCGTCCGTTGCCGCTGCGGCGCGACCGGATCGAGGTCCAGGCCGGCCGGCTGAATCCTGCTGCGGTAGCCGATGTCGTTCGCGGTCGGCTGCAGGGTGACCGCGGTGTCGAACTCGGTCACCGCGGTGTCATGGTCGGCGACCGGCGGCAGTGAGCGCTGTCCTGACTCGATCTCGTGGGTGGCGTTGGTGATGGTCGTGCACACGGGGCTGGGGCAGTAGACGGTGAAGCCGTCGTAGTCCGGGTAGAGGGTGCCGTCGTCCTGCGATCCGGAGAGGATCCAGTAGAGGAAGCCGTTGCCGCCGGTGCGGGTGAACTCATCGAGCCACTGCTGGTAGACCGGGTTGCGGGTGTTCTTGTTCTTCCACCCGAACTCGCCCAGCATCACGGCCTTGCCGAGCTCCTTGGCCACCCGGTTGTGCCGGGCGATGTACTCCGCGCCCCACTGCGGGGTGCGGTTGCCCCAGCCGTCCGGGTAGAGGTGGTACGACATCACGTCGATCGCCGGCAGCTTGGCCAGGGCGATGCTGTCGACGCCTTCGCCGCAGTTGTCGATCCAGTCCGGTGCGTCCGGGCCGTCGCAGAAGAAGCCCTCGTCACCGACACTGACCAGGTGCTTGGCGTCGACGGACTTGATGTGCTGCGACATCTCGCCGGCCCACGCGGTGAGCGTCCCGGTGGTGCAGTTCGTGCTCTGCGGGTAGACGCCCGAGCCCTTGCACCGCGGCTCGTTGCCCAGCTCCCAGGTCATGATCGTGGGGTCGTCCTTGTACTTCACCCCGGTGATCGTGTTGGTGCGGTTCAGCATGTGGTCGATGTACTCCCGGTACCAGCCCTTGATCACCGGGTCGGTGTAGAAGTCGTCGTGGTACGCGCCGCCGCGCCAGCGTACGTATTGATCGATGCCGCCGAAGTCGGACCAGTTGTTGGTGAGCGGAAGCACGAGCTTCTGGCCGTGCCGCCGGGCCGAGTCGATGACGTAGTCGAGCCGCTCGAGACCGTTGGGGCCGTCGTTGAAAGCGGGCTTCTCGCCGTCCCAGTACTGGAAGTAGACGCCGTCGGGGGCCGGTGCCACCGAGTTCGTGCCGTCGGCGTTGCCGATCGCGCCGAACGCCCAGGTGCGCATCACGGTGAAGTCCGCGGCCTGGGCGTCGGCGAACACGTCGTCGACCATGGCCCGGCTCTTGTAGAACAGGTAGTAGTTGTTGGTTCCGCCGAAGCGGAACGTCTTCCCATTCAGCTTGAGCCGATGGCCGTCGCGCGTCACGAAGCCGGCCTGCGGGCTGTCCGGCGGTGTCCCCGGTGCCGCGGCGGCTGGTGCGGTTGCGGCGAACGAAGCGATCACGGCCGCCAGGACTGCGGCGATGCGACTCCTCATCCGAGGTCTCCTCGACGTCAACGGCATGCCGTATCGACTTTGGCCGATGTCAAGGTAGGCCCCGGCTGAGCGCCGGGTCAACGACCCGGGTACAGAAAGTTAGCGAATTTAAGATAGGGCACTCTCTGCGGCAGCAACCTCGTGGAGCGTGCTGAGCACACCCGGCCGCGGCACGATCGCCAACGAGGTGAACGGCAGCGCCGCACTGTCCGCCACCTCCGCGTGGGCGGTCGGCGCCCAGCAGGACGCCACCAGTGGGCGATCGACCTTCATCGCCTTCCAGGTGGTTTGACTCCAGCCGTCCGGCGGTCCGGTGGCGTGAAGCGGCCGGACCGCCGGAGGGGCACTGTTTCGAGCGGGGCGGCGATTGATTCCGGTGGTGTGGCGGCGCGGGCGTGCCGGTCCGGTGGCATCGCTGGCCCGGAACGCTCTCGTACGTCATTCGCGTTTCCGAACGAGCTCGCACGTTTGGGCATAGCCTGATCGGGATTGTAGCTGATTGCCGGACTCATCTGCCCGGCGGGACAGAGGATCCCATGGCGCTGATCTTGGTCACGTCACTGTTCGCCCTGGTCCTGTTGTGGGTGTCGTGGCGATACCTGCGACGCCGGGACCCGCTGCTGCGCGACGTGATGTGGATGTTCGCGTCGGTGGCCATGCTGTTCGTTCTGGGTGTGACCCGGGCGTTCGTCGGTTCGCTGTCGCGCGGGGTGATGGTCGTGGCGATAGCGATGTTGCTGGCGAAGCCGTTGTTGACGCTCCGGGTGGTGAGCCGGTTGCGCCCGGTGCCGTCGCGGTGGTGGCTGCTGGCGGTGGGTGCCTGGCTGATCACCACGCTGCCGGTCCTGGCGTCGTCACAGGGGCCGGTGTCGCGGCCCCAGGTGTGGCCGGCGGTGATCGTGTTCTTCACTGTGGAACTGCTGGCGGCGTGGCTGCTGGCCGGGCACGCGCGCCATCATGGCGGCGCCGCGCGGGTCCGGTTGTGGTGCGCGGCGGCGGCCACCGGCCTGTTCGGTGTCGCGTTGCTGCTGTCCACCGGCGGCGATGTGACCCGGCTGCAATCGCGCGGGCTGGCCATGATCTCCGGGGTGCTGTATCTACTGGCGTTCGTACCGCCTGGCTGGCTGCGTCACCGGTGGGCGCGGGAGGCCGCGTACACGGTGACGCGCCGGTTGCTGGCCACACCACCCGACGAGCCGGCCGCTCGCACGTGGCGGCGGTACTGCGACGGTGCCACCGAAGTGCTCGGGGCCGACGCCGTGGTGGTGGTGATGCCGGCCGGCGGGGAGGCGGTGCGGGTGGCCGGCAGCGGCAACGCGTCCTTCAGCGGTCTGGAATGCACCCGTGCCGGTCTCGACGAGGTGCTGGCCGTTCCGGACACCATCGACGCCCTGGCGGGATGGACCCATCCGCCGGCGGTGGCGGTCATGTTCGCGCAGGCCAGCGACACCCGGTATGTGACCGTCGCGCCGGTGCCGGGCGCGGACGGGCGCGGCGCGGTGCTGTTGCTCAGCCGCTATCGCAGCCTGTTCGCCGAGGACGACGTCGCGGCGTTCACCGAGCTGGCGGTACAGGCCGCGGCGCTGGCCGGACGGGCGCACGCCCTCGCGGAGCGCGAACGGCTGGCGGTGATCGTGGAGTCCTCACACGACGCGATCATCGGCAAGACCTTCGACGGTGTGATCACCAGCTGGAACGGCGGTGCCCAGCGGCTCTACGGCTACCACGCCGACGAGGTGGTCGGCCGGCACGCGTCCCTGCTGTTCCCGCCGGGGCAGCAGGACACCGAAGCGCGGTTCATGGCCCGCATCGCAGGCGGGGAGCGTATCGACCAGCTGCGGGTGAAACGCCGCCGCAAGGACGGCGCCGTGATCACCGTGTCGCTGACCCTGTCACCGATCACCGACGATGACGGGCGGGTCGCGGGCGTGGCGTCGGTGTCGCGGGACATCAGCGAACGCCAGCGCGCGGAGGCTATGTTCGAAGGCCTGCTGGAAGCCGCCCCGGACGCGATCATCGGGGTGACCCACGACGGCACCATCACGCTGATCAACGCCCAGGCCGAACGGCTGTTCGGCTATAAGCGCGAGGAACTCGTGGGCCAGAGCGTCGACATCCTCGTCCCCGAGCGGCTGCGCGGCGGGCATCCGCACCAGCGTGACGGCTACTTCGCCCATCCCCGCCGCCGGCCGATGGGCGCCGGCGCCGCACTGGCCGCCGTGCGTAAGGACGGCAGCGAGTTCCCCGCCGAGATCAGCCTCTCCTCGGTGACCACCGACCGGGGCATGATCGTGACCACGGCGATCCGCGACGTCACCGACCGGCTGATCGCCCAGGCCGAACGCGAACGCCTCATCACCCAGGCCGAACGCGACGCCGCCGAGCACCGCCTGCAGCACACCCGCCGATTGGAGAGCCTCGGCCAGCTCGCCGGCGGCGTGGCACACGACTTCAACAACATCCTCGCCGTGATCAGCAACTACGCCGAGATGATCTCCGAAACTCTCGACATGCCGGCTCCGGCTCCGGACGACCTGGCCGACGCGCGGAGAGACTGCGGTCAGATCAGCCGGGCGGCCGAGCGCGCCACCCGGCTGACCAAACAGTTGCTCGCCTTCGGCCGCCGCGACATCACCCAGGCCGAGGTCCTGAACCTCAACCACGTCATCGGTGACGTCGAACCCATGCTGCGGCGCAGCATCGGCGAACACATCCACCTGATCACCGCCCTGGACCGGGATCTGTGGCCGGTACACGCCGACCCCGGCCAGGTCGAGCAGATCCTGGTCAACCTCGCTGTCAACGCCCGCGACGCGATGCCCGGCGGCGGCACTCTGTCCATCGACACCAGCAACGCCGAGATCGGCGACGACGACCTGACCAGCTCGCCCCTGGCCGTGGGCCGCTACGTGCGCGTCCGGATCAGCGACACCGGCAGCGGCATGCCACCGGAAGTGATCGACCGCGCCTTCGAGCCGTTCTACACCACCAAGCCCAAAGGCTCCGGCACCGGCCTGGGCCTGGCCACCGTGTACGGCATCGCCACCGCCGCCGGCGGCGACGTGCACCTGTACTCCGAGAACGGCATCGGCACCACGGTCACTGTCATCCTGCCCGCCGTCGACGCCGACCTCGACCCCGCCGTCGACGCCGACGTCGTGACCGCCGCCCCGGTCGTCAGGGAAGCACCGCACGAGACGATCCTGATGGTCGAGGACGAGGACGATCTGCGCGTGATCACCGGCCGGATCCTGACCCGCGCCGGCTACCACGTTCTGGCCGCCAGCGGCGGCGAGCAGGCCCTGCACCTCGCCCAAACCCACCCGGACCGCATCCACCTGCTGCTCACCGACGTGATCATGCCGAAGATGACCGGCAACGAGGTCGCCGCTCGCATCCGCGCCATCCGGCCCGGCATCCCGGTGCTGTACATGTCCGGCTACGCCGAACCCGTCCTCACCGAGAACGGCACTCTGCCCGAAGGCATCACCATCGTCGAGAAACCCTTCACCAGCCGTGAGCTACTCAACCGGGTCCACGCTTTTGTGCACCCGCCGGCCGTCGCCACGCACACCACCGCCCAGCCCGCGCCGAAACAGAACACCCACACGAGTTGATCGAGCACACCGGTGGAATCCCGACGTCCACGATCGGGGCGCGAAGCAGATGCCGTGACGGTCCTACGGCCGGGTACACGTCGACTTACTCCGTGGACCCGGCCGTGGCGACACCCGTTACGGCCGCTATCGGATCGGCGCCGATTGCCGGGGCGCCGGCCGGTCAATCTCCAGGCGTACCCGGCGATGCGGCGGGCCGGGATTTCGTCTCGGCTGTGCAGTCGCCCAGCTTGGCTCCGAGTTCATCGGGCTCGGTGGGGGCGGCGGATTTGCAGGACAAGCCGGACTCCAGGTTCTCGATACGTTCTCTAATGGTGGTCAGCAGCTTCAGCGAGGTCGCTGCCCGGTGGCGATTGGTCTGCGCCAGGTCGGGGAGCGCGGGCTCCAGCTGCTGCTCCTGCGCCGTGACGAAGCTGTCGAGGGTGCCGAGCGGACGCGGGTCCCGCTTTTCGGCGACACTGCTGGTCAGCAGCCGTACACCCCTGCGGGTGTCGGCGTCCATGTCGTCGAGCACGGTGCCGAAACTGGAATCGGCGCCGTCCATGGCGACGGCCTCGGCCAGCCGGTTCTTCGCGAAGTCCAGTGACAGCTGGCCCCGGCTGACGTCGGATCCGGCGATCGCCAGCTGGGCTCGCTCGGTGGAACGCTTGACGCTGTACAGGGCGTCGCCGGGTGAGGCGTTCTCGCTTGCCGCGGAAATTCCGGAGACGGCCATCGCGCCGGCGGCGACGCCGATCACGATCGCTCCCCGGGCGCGGATCCGGCGGCCGAAGATCGGGCGCGGAGTTTTACCGTCCGCGGGATCCACGACCGGCTCGAGCCCGCCGCCGCCGTCGGCGGTCCGGCCGATGCCGTCTCGTTCGGCTGTAGCCGCCAGCATGGCGCGGAGTCCGTTCTTGAACTCCGCGTCGATGGAGATCGCGGGCGCTGAAGTGGCCAGATCGCGGGTGACTTCGACCAGTTGTTCGAGGTGGGGATCGTCGCCGTCAACCGAGTGGAGCAGGGGCGCGTCGCGGTCGGTCAAGGCCGCGAATCGGGTCGCCCGGCGACCCCTTCTGTGCCCGGAGAAGTTCGGCAGCTGGGGAGCCATCGCGACCACGGCCCGGTATTGCAGGGCCCTGATGGTGCCCTCACTCTTGCCCATGGTGTGTGCGGTCTCGGCAACCGAGAAGCCCTGCAGGAACCGGAGCACGACGCATTCCTGCTGCTCAGGGTTGAGCTGCTTCACCGCGGCGAGGAGGGCACCATCGGCGCCCGGGACGTCGCCGGTGGTGACCTCGAGGCGGTACCGGCCCGACTTGAAGTGGTCGGCGACCAGGCTGCGGGCGATGGTCACGAGCCGGGCGCCGAAATCACAGCCCTGCCAGGTGAAGCTGCCGATCCGCTTGAGCGCCCGCAGGAAGGTGTCCACGGTCAGGTCCTCGGCGAGCTGGCGGTTGCCGACCCGGAAGTAGACGAACCGGAAGACAGTGTCCACGTACCTGTCGTAGATCAGTACGAACGCCTCGGAATCGCCGGCCTGCGCGCGCTCGACCAGCGCCCACACCTCGGCGATCGCGTCCTCAGGATTCGGGTGCACGGCGCGGTGCCGAGCCCGGAATTCGTCGGCTGCGGCCTCGTCGGCGAGCGACTGGGCAGGCGTGCGGTGCTGCTCGTCCTGGATCAGGGCGACACGGCGTTCCACCCGCATGCGCCAGCGGTCGAGTGCGCCGTTGGCGACCATCTCGTCGACGGCCCGGTCGATCTCTTCGGGGATGTGCTGCTCTCGTGAGAGTTCAGTGTTGTCGTCCATGGTCACTGGCCGTCCTTTCCGGCCGTTCCGGAACCGGGTCGGCGAGGCATTCGGGACTTCAGCGTCTTTCGTGCCTGCGCGTGGTGCTGCCGGACGGTGTCTTTCGACTTGCTGAGGAAGCGCGCGGTCTCTTCGATGTTCAGGCCGTTCACGACGCGTAGATGCATCACGTCGTGCTGGGTCGGCGGCAGGGAGGCCAGGTGCTCGTTCACCCACTGCGTGCCCTGCTGGTCGTCGAAGTCACCGTCGGCGGCGGCGCCGGCAAGCTCCGCCATCACGTCCGGCGGATACGCGATGGTCCGGCCCGCCGCGGCGGACATCTTCTTGATCTCGTTCCGCAGAACCTGCCAGACGTACGCGCGTGGCTTGTCGATCTTGTCCCACCGCCGGGCCAGTTCGAACATGGCGTTGCAGGCGGCGTCCTCTCCGTCCTGTCTGGTGCCCAGACGCGCCCAGGCGAATTTGACCATGCCGGGCATCTCCTGCTTGAAGAAGGCAGTGAGCTCCGGGCCCATCCTCCAGGGCTCCGGCGCGGCGGCGGCGCCGTCCTGATGGTCGCCAGATGTGCCGACCGGCGCATCGGGTCTGGCACGAGGCGCACCCTCATTCGGTGAAGCCACCGGCACTCTCCGATCGCGTTGTTGTTGACCACTGCCAAGTAGTAGAGGCCGGAAGCCGCCGCGGCGTGAAAGGGTGTCCCCCGGCCGGGTGACCGGCCGCTTCTACGGCGCCGTCCTGCGCGCGGCCACGTACAGGCCGGCGAGCGCGATCTCCAACGTCAGGCAGGCTCCGAGGGTCGTCCCACCGACCGTGAAGATCGTCATCGCGTCGCCGCCGAGCACCGCCGTGATCAAGGCGGCGATCAGCGCGACGGACGCCGCGATCACGATGCCGCCGATCATCGCGATGAGTGCGATCGTGAGCCGCCGCGACTCGTGATTTCCGGTAGCCGACATTCCGTGGTTCCTCTCTCCATCCCGTCCGGCTGTGCGCCGTCATGAGAGAGAGCCGGTGACCACCAGAAATGTGAAGATCAACAGAAAGGGCGCGGGTACGGCGCACGGTTCTTCACTCGTACGAGTCTGACCCTTGACGGCCATCGGCGACGCCGTCAGGAGACAGTGATCGCCTTGAGCTCGGCCAGGCCGGTGTTCCTGGTTCGCGCCGACACCTTGGTGATGGTGAACCGCACGCTCGTGACGTCGCGGGCGCTGAAGTCGACGGTCAGTGGGGCTCCGTCGTTCGGCAGGGGGCCGACCTTGATCGAGGTGCCGTCGCTGAACGACAGCGTCCCGGCCAGAACCTGATCGCGGGGGTTGAGCCGGTCCTGGAGGGTGACCTGGCCGAGGCGCTGGGTGCCGGGCCAGGTCAGTGTGACCCAGCTGCCGGCCCTGCCGCCCTTGGTGGCCCACTCGCCGATACGCGTCGCGTCGAGTCGGCCGTCGGCGACCTTGCTCGCGGTCTGCGCCGTCTTCGTGTCCTGCGACGAGGCAGCCGGGGCGGCCCATCCGGCGACGTTGCGTCCCGGACCCTCCGGCGCGGCAACCGGCACGCTGTGCCTGAAGTAGCTGCTGTAGATGCCCGCGTCGCACTTCTCGGCGGTGTCACAGACGTGGAAGTCGTAGGCGGCGTAGGCCAGGAACGCGTCCATCTTGGCGTCGTGCTGCCCGGCCGTCAGGTTGTCCGGGTGCTCGGTGACGCCGTAGCCGAGGTAGCCGGTGACGGTGTGCTCGGTGGTGTACCGCTGCTGGGCGGCGTAGGCGAAGTAGGCGGCGGCATGGTGATCGTCGTGGTCGCCGTCGCCGTAGGTGCCGTGGAAATCGAGGGTCCGGACGGTCGCCGGTTGATAGGCGGTCATCACCTCGGTGAGCAGGTTGAGCAGCACCGTGTGCGAGTAGGCCTGCCTGGTGTCGAGGGCCTTGACGCTCGCCGACGGGTTGAGCCACAACTGCTGGACGGTCTGCAGCGGCCAGCCACCGACCCGGTCCGGCAGGCGCAGGAACAGCAGCGTGATGGGCGATCCAGCGAGCGTGGCCCGGTGCACCGAGCGCCGGTTGATGATCTCGGTGTCCTCGGTCCAGCGCTCGTCCACGCCGGCCATCCGCGCGTAGGCGGCCATCGCGCCGAGCTCGCGGCTGCGCCAGTACCGGCTGCCGCGCTTGGCGTCGCCCGCGGTGACAAAAACGGTGGTGACGCACTTGCCGGCGGTGATGTCGTCGCTGATGTCCGGGTTGATGAACAGCAGGTCGTCGTCCTGGTGCGCGACGACGTTCAGCGTGCTCGGGCAGGGCGTCATCGCTGTCGCCGGGGCAGGCGCGGCGGTGGAGCCGGTGACCGAGACGGCGGTCACGATGAGGCTCGCTGCGAGAAGTCGGAGGCGCACAGGTCTTTGATCGGCGACTACGGCGGGGGAGTGGCGATTTCGCCGGTTGCTATCCGGAGGCAGCTTCGGTGACCGGCTGGCGCAGGATGGTGCGCAGGCGGTCAGGCGTGACACGCCGGGCGTCGCTGAGGTAGATCTCGTGATGCCTTCCGGTCATCCGCAAGCCGTTGGCCGGGATGAACTCGTGGTGCATCCGGTCCAGCACCGGAGCCTCGTCGTCGTAGGAGCCGACGTGCAGCGTCTGCACGCACCGGCCCTCGGCCAGCGAACCCCATCGAACGCGGCTCTGCCCGGTCTTCTCGCGGGCGGCGGCGAACATGTCGCTGTCGATCCAGTCCGGGACCATGATCATGAGAGTCCAGTCCCAGCGCGCCTTATCACGCGACGACGTGAACGCATCCATGTCGTCGGCCCACCACAGGCCTTCCAAGGGCATCACAACATAGTCACGGCCCAGGGCCTTCTTACTGGCAAACTTCAATGTGTACGCCAGCGGGTACAACGCCGCGGCCGCCGCCGCGAACTCCGGCCCGGTATTGGGGTCCCCGTGCCCGTCGATCATCAGATATCGCAGCTCGGGCACGTCCACGATCCGGAACTGACCCTGCCGCGCCCGATAGGCGTCGATCTCCCGCTTGAAGTCGGTCTTCCCGTCGGCAACCACCGCGCGCCACGACCTCTCCGCCGCCTCGGGCTCGGGCGGCCCTGCCACGCTACCGGTACGTCGATCCGGGCGTGATCGGCACTCCCGCGGGCGGAGCGGCGTCCAGCGAGTCGGCGGCTCTCGGCCGTTGTGGCAACGCTGGGAGCCAGCCGCGGGAATCCAGCTGGTCGCCTCGCCGCCTCGCCGCCTCGCCGCCTCGCCCAGCTGATCAAGATCGGCCGAATTGACCCGGCCACTCCGTGCACCGACCACGGTCGCGGTCGTCGCCTACCGTAGCCAGGCCTCTGGTTGCTGGGGTCCGCTCCTGTCGATGAGGATGCATCCGATCACACTGAAACCGCCGCGACGAATAATCGATTTCCCGCGGTGCAGACCGTTGCGATAGTTGACCGATGATCGACAAGTTCAACCCACCGACCGTCCATGTGCCGGACGGCTACAGCCACGTGACGATTTCCGAAGCGGGTCGGCTGGCGCATCTCGCCGGGCAGTGCCCACTCGACCTCTCCGGCGAGGTGGTCGGCGAGGCCGGCGACTACGCCGCCCAGACCGAGCAGGTGACGACGAACTGCCTAGCGGTTCTCGAGGCCGCCGGTGCCACCCCGGCTGACGTCGTCCGGTCGGTCGTCTACGTGGTCAGCCCGGACAGTGCGGTTCTCTCCTCGGTGTGGCGACAACTCAACGCGTCGCCACTGGCCGAAGCATTCGCTACCGCCAGCACGCTGCTGGGTGTGGCGTCGCTCGGCTACCGCGGACAACTCGTCGAAATTGATCTCACTGCAGCGCTTCCAGACTGACCGTCGCTCGCTACCCCGGTCTTTTGCGTGGCTGAACTCGCCGGGCCGTGACGCTCGGTGAGCGGTCTCCGAGCGCCTGGCCGCTCGGAACACCGGCTTTGGTGCTCGTGGCGCGTTCTCGCGATGGCGACGTTGCCTCGGCCAATGGCGCTGCCGCGCACCGGTCAGCTTTCTGACCGCGATCGTCCTGTGGATAGCGCGCCGACGCGACACGCGCTCCTCCGTGCCAGCGATCGAGCTAGGTGTGGCTTTCCTGGCCGTGCTGCCGCTGCGCTCGGTGCTCGTGCCGTCCGGAATCACCGATCTGACCAAGGTCGACAAGCTGCTAGGCCTACAGATGGTCTTCGTCGTGGCCGGCGCGGCCTGCGCCGCGGCTGCCGCGGTCCTGCGCCGCCCGCCGCCGGACACCGACGCGCGCACATGAGGTACGAGGGCGGTGCCCTCAGGCGTCTTCCCGGGACAAACCTTTCACCTCTGAGCTGCTGCTAAAGGCCACTGCCGAAGTTTGCGCAGCCCAGTGCCGCCACGCATCCGGATTTGCCGCGAGTCGCACGATCGCACCCGATGAGCGATCATGGGGACGTGTTGACGGTCGCCTTTTCCCTCCAGCGTGCATCGGGCGAGATCGTCGACAGCTCATGCTGGAGGACAACGGTTTGAACGACTTGGATGTCATCTGGAACCAAGCCTGCGATTACGGCGCTGAGGGAGAAGTCCCTGAAGGCACGCCAACGGGCGTCGAGCACCTTGCGTCCTTGCTGCGCGTCTACAACTCCGCGATGGGTGGCGGCCTGGGCTTCGCGCTGGAGGTTAATGAGCCGTTCCGCGTCAGAAACGCAATCAACGCTTTGCGGTATTTCGAGCTCGCCGAGGCTGCGGACTTCCTGCAGGACGTCCTGGACCGCAGCCTGAATGGCGAATCCCCCGACTCCTTGCCGTCCGACGTCGACTTCTATGACCTCGTGGACGATGAAACAGGTCCCGTCCGCAGAGCATTCAAGGCGAAGGCGGCAGAGATTCCAACCGATTTCGGCTGTGACTAGGTGTTCTGCCCAGACAGGTTGGGAACACGGCTGGCGGGTGGGCCGCCGATGGCGGAGTGGGGCCGGTGGTGATTGTAGGTCGAACGGAACGGCTACGAGCGATCCGGGCCGCAGCGGTGGACGGCTGACCCGCAGGTCGCTCGACATCGGCTACCGGCTCTCGCCCCGCGGCGCTGCTGTCCTGGACCACGAGGGACATCCCCGGTCTTCCCTGGGCCGGCCGGGGCCCGAGCCGGGTATGCCGCTGCCCCGTAGCCGACATTCCGTGGTTCCTCTCTCCGAAGTCCCCGCAGCGCCATAGGCCACTACCACGGCGACCGGTCTTGAACCAGCCGGCTATGTCAGTGTTGTGTTGCGGCGCTGAGCCAGGAGTGCAGGAGCACCCGGTCGATCGAGTCGACGCGGCCGAGGGAGCCGGCCGCGGCCTTCTCGGCGAGTTCGCTTCGGGTGAACCAGCGGGCCTCGAGGATCTCGTCGCCGTCGGCAACCGGCGTGTCGTCGAGGGCTGTCGCGCGGAACGCCACCATCAGCCCGGCGGGGAACGGCCACGGCTGGGACCCGGCGTACTCCACCGCGCCGACCCGCAGGCCGACCTCCTCGGACACCTCCCGGCGCACGGCGTCCTCCAGGCTCTCGCCGGTTTCCACGAAGCCGGCCAGCGTGGAGAACTCACCGAGCACCGAAGCTCGATGACGGGCCAGTAGGCAGCGCTGCGCATCGGCTGCCGACTCGACCAGCATGATCACGGCCGGTTCGATGCGGGGGAAGAGCAGGCGCCCGCAGTCCGGGCAGGCGCGTACGTGCCCGCCGTCGCGGGGCTGGGTCGGCGACCCGCAGCGCCCGCAGTACCGCTGGTTGCGGATCGAGTGCAGGATCCCCCGGGCGTAGCCGAGCGTGGCCGCCTCCTGCGGGGTGTGTGCGGTGAAGACGGTGCGTACCGAGGCGGTCCCGTCACCACCGGCCAGGGCAACGGCGGCGGGCTGATCGAGATCGGACAGGTCCGCGGCGAAGACCGCTGCTCCGGCGTCCAGGCCGAGGAACACCGTTTCGCCGGCCGCGGCGATCAACTCCTGGGCGGGTGCCCCGGTCAACACGACAGCCCGGGCCGGATCGTGGCGCACGATGCAGTCGTCCTGCCAGAGGGGGAGCACGCGGGTGCCCGGCAGCGTCCGGGCCCGGGCCAGCCAGTCCGGATCGGTGCGATGGGTGCTCGCCCTGTCGAGCCCGCCTCCGGAATAGGGCGGGAGGTCCCTGGAATAGGGCGAGGGGTCGCTGGAATAGGGCGGGAGGTCCCTGGAATAGGGCGAGGGGTCGCTGGAATAGGGCGAGGGGTCGCTCACCCGAGGAGACTGCGCCACGGAACCTCCCGTATCCACTCAGCCGACAGTTCCGCGGACTCGGCGAGAAGGCCGGCCATGGCGGCCGAAACCGGGTCGGGCGTCGCGCACAACCAGGCCAGGGCGGCCGCGAACCGCACGTCCAGCGCGGCGTTCCCGTCCGCCCAGATCCCCGCTGTCCACGGCACCACATCCGCATCCTCGCACTCGATCGCCAACTGGGTGTGCCCAGGCACCAGGCTGATCCGAACCGCTGGCACCTCCTCCACCGCGAGCCGCTCCCACAGCGCTGCGCCCGGTGACAGCGCCCCGGCCAGCGCGTATCGGCCGCCCCACCAGCGGATTCATGGGGGACAGGACCGGCGGGGCGGGCCAGGCGCTGCTCAAGATAGGCGGGCTGGTGCGGCGGGCCCGCAGACTGCGCCAGACGCTCATCGTGTCGCGCGGCGCGGTACCTACACCTACACCTACATCTACATCTCAGGCTCCCAGGCGATGAGCTGGTCGAAGATGCCCGGATCGCCCTCGATCCGCAGCGACTTCGTCGTGATCCGGCCGTAGAAGAACATGACCAGCTCGCTGGCGGTGCCCCAGGCGGCGACGTCGGCCGGCTCCGGGCTCTCACCGGCGGCAGCGCTGCGCGGGAGCCGGGCGACGCGCGCGCCGTCGGCGGAGAGCCAGACGCGCCAGGAGTGGCCCTCGGCGGCGTGGTAGTCGACGACCGCCGGCTTGTGCGGCCACGGGGCCGTCGTCGCGCAGCAGGTGGTCAGGAACTCGTCGACCCCGTCGAGCGCCACCTCGACGGACAGCGGCTGCGGTGCGCCCACCGCGACCTGGGCGTCGTAGGTGTGCACTGCGAGCTGCTGGAGCTGGTGCCGGGCGACGGCACCGCTGGTCTGCGGCGACTGCGACGGGCCCCACCACGTCCAGCAGCCGCGGTCCGGTCCGGCCTCCCGCAGCGCGTCCAGCAGCTCCCGCACCGAGGCGGCGAACCAGGCCAGCAGGGCCTCGCGCTCGCGGGGCGCCACCGGGGCGGACACGGCCGCGGGAGCGTCGGCGGGCCCGGCGGCGACGGTGGCGGCCCACTTGTGCCGCCCATCCCCCAGGTGCTGCACGAGGTCGAACAGTGTCCACTCGGGGCACGTCGGCACCCGCACGTCGAGGCTGGACGCGGCGGCGACCGCGGCCTGGAAGGCGGTCGCCCGTTCGTCCATCAGGCGCAACAGGTCGGCGAACTCCAAAGTCTTCTCCACCGAGGCTTTGTATCACCGCACACCGGCAACCGAAAGCGGATTCAACCGCCGCCGCGGCCCGAGGCCGCCGAGAAAATCCGTTGCCCGGCGGCCCGCCGTTGACCATGCTGATCAACATGGGTCAGTAGGCAGTGGCGCACGCGCGGACCGAGGACGGGTGGGGTCACTCCCCGTCCCGCTCCGCCGTGCCACTCGAAGCCCGCACCCGGCGACCGTTGCGGGCTTCCTTCACGCGACCTGCAGCTTCCTTCACGCGATGTGCGGCTGCGACGTCGCGCCCGCCGGCGTGCTCGCGCTCAGGCGCCGGCCGTAAGCCACTGGATCCGGGAGGCGCTCCACCGCGCCTTCTCCTCACCTCTGGAATCGCCGAAGCCATGAACAGTTCTCGCAGCATCCGCGTGCCGGCCGACGGCCGCGGACCCGACATCGACCGCAAAGCCCTGTGGGTGGTCAGCGAGCTCGGACTGCCCACCATCCTCAGGGCCTGCGTGTCCTGCAGGTCAAAGCGTCACCGTCCCACCGGGAAGATCCGGGTGAACGCGAACCACAAACTCCTCGACGTGTGGCTGCTGATCTGCTGCGACCAGTGCGGCCGCACCTCGAAGATCCCCGTCCACGAGCGCGTCACCGTGCGGGCACTGGAACACGAACGGCTGGTGAGGTTCGAGAACAATGATCCGGCCATGGTGCGGCAACTCGCCATGGACGCCGCACTGGCCGGCAGGGCCGCCTACCGGCTCGACTGGACCGGCACCTGGCGGCTGGACACCGACATACCGTTCTACGACCTCGGAGCCGGCGACGCGGCGCCGCTCGAGGTCATCGTCAGGTTCGAGCTACCGGCGCCCGTGCGGGTCGAGAAGCTGCTCACCACCGGCTTCGGCCTGAGCCGCTCCGCCGTGCGGGGCCTGGTCGACTCCGGGCGTGTACGCCTGCCCCTGCCCGTCGACGCGAAGGCCCGCGAGGACTTCACCTTCCTCGTCCACGCCGCCGCGCCGAAGAGCCCGGGCGAACCCCGGGCCGGCCGCCCGGCATGAGGCGCCGCTGATCGTCCCCCTCCGGCCCACCGAGGCACTGGCGTCGGTGGGCCGGAGCACCACGCAGTGGCCGCCGGGCAGGGGTCGAGGTCCCGATCACCGGGGCCGCACGGCCTCGCCCTCCATCCCTACATGAAAGCTAGTGAACAGGGTGGATTAATCTGTTCTCGCCCCGCTGCCGGCGTGGGCCGGGACCCGGGGAGACATACATGAACGTCATGGGACATGGCCGTAAGGCCGCCTCGCTGGCGGCCGCCGCGATACTCGCGATCGGCGGCGTCGCGGGCTGCGCCAAGGAGGACACCGGCGGCACCACCGAGAGCGGTGTGAAGCTGGTGAAGACCGGCGCGCTGACCACCTGCACGCACCTTCCGTACGCGCCCTTCCAGTCGAAGGACCAGAGCGGCAAGGTCGTCGGCTTCGACGTCGCGCTCATCGACCTGGTCGCCACGAAGCTCGGTGTGACGCAGGAGATCGTGGACACGCCGTTCGAGGGCATCAAGTCGGGCTCGGACCTGAACGCCGGCAAGTGTGACGTGGCCGCGGCGGGCATGACGATCACCGACGAGCGCAAGAAGGTGCTGGACTTCTCCGACCCGTACTTCGACGCCACCCAGGCGCTCGCCGTGCTGACCGGCAAGGAGGTCAAGACGCTGGAGGAGCTCGTCGGCAAGCGCCTCGGCGTGCAGGGTGGCACCACCGGCGAGGAGTACATCAACACGCAGGTCAAGGAGAAGAACCTCAAGATCGAGGTGGTCTCCTACAAGGACCTTGCCGCGCTCCAGCAGGCGCTGGCCACCAACCAGGTTGTCGCCGCCGTCAACGACCTGCCGGTCTGGAACGAGTACATCAAGGCCAACCCCGGCAAGGTTGTCGTCGCGACCGGGTTCGACACCGGCGAGCAGTACGGTTTCGCCGTCAAGAAGGGCAACGCCGAGCTGCTGAAGAACGTCAACGAGGCGCTCGCGGCGTCACGCACCGACGGGACGTACGACAAGATCTACGCGACCTGGATCGGCGAGAAGCCGGCTGCCTGAACTATCAGCTGATCCTGCTCATGAAGCTGAGTCGCCGCCGGCGGCAGCGGATCTTCCGCGTCGCCGGCTACATCGTCTTCGTGCTGGCGATCCTGGCCGTGGTGGCTGCCGCGGACTGGGGTCGCCTGTCCGAGGCGTTCTTCCGGCTCGACGTCGCCGGGAGCATGTTCCCCGAGGCGATCACCGTCGCGCTGCGCAACACGATCATCTACACCCTGCTGGCGTTCGTGTTCGGCCTGACGCTCGGGCTCGTCCTCGCTCTGCTGCGGCTGTCGTCGATCCTGCCGTACCGCTGGTTCGCCACCGCGTACATCGAACTGTTCCGCGGGCTGCCGGCACTGCTCGTGCTGTTCATGGTCGGGTACGGCGTACCCCTCGCGTTTCCCGATCGTGAAATTCCCGGTGGTGTGTACGGATCGGTGACCGTGGGCCTCGGCCTGACCGCCGCGGCCTACATGGCGGAGACGATCCGGGCCGGCATCCAGGCTGTTCCGAAAGGCCAGCTCGAGGCCGCCCGTACGCTAGGCATGTCACACACCCGCGCGATGATCTCGATCGTGCTGCCGCAGGCGTTCCGGATCGTCATCCCGCCGCTCACCAACGAGATCATCCTGCTGACCAAGGACACCTCCCTGGTCTACGTCCTCGGCGTCACCGCGACGACGATCGAGCTGACCAAGTTCGCCGGGGACACGCTCAACACGCGCGTCAACCCGACACCGCTGGTGGTGGCCGGTCTGCTCTACCTGATGATCACCCTGCCGCTGTCACAGGTCGTCCGCGCCCTGGAGCGCCGGGCCGCGAGGGAGAGGTGACCGCGATGTCCACCATCGAGATCAGCGACCTGCACAAGTCCTTCGGCAAGCTGGAGGTGCTGCGCGGCATCAGCCTCTCGGTCGAGCCCGGCGAGGTGGTCTGCGTCATCGGCCCGTCCGGATCCGGCAAGTCGACGCTGCTGCGCTGCGTCAACCTCCTCGAGGAACCCACCTCCGGCTCCATCCGGGTGGCCGGTGTCGAGGTCACCGACCCGGACTGTGACATCGACGAGGTCCGGCGGGGCATCGGCATGGTCTTCCAGCAGTTCAACCTTTTCGGTCACCTGACCGTCCGGGACAACGTGACGATCGCCCAGCGCCGCGTCCTCAAGCGCAGCCGCGCCGAAGCCGGCCGGATCGCGGGGGAGAACCTCGACCGTGTCGGCCTCTCCGACAAGGCCGGCTCCTACCCCGCGCAGCTCTCCGGCGGCCAGCAGCAACGCGTCGCCATCGCCCGCGCGCTGGCGATGGACCCGAAGCTGATGCTCTTCGACGAGCCGACGAGCGCCCTGGACCCGGAACTGGTCGGCGAGGTGCTGGCGGTCATGCGCGGCCTCGCCGACGAGGGCATGACCATGCTGGTGGTCACCCACGAGATGGCCTTCGCCCGCGAGGTCGCCTCCCGGGTCGTCTTCATGGACGACGGCGTGATCGTCGAACAGGGCCCGCCGGCCGAGGTCTTCGGCAACCCTCGCGAGGAGCGCACTCGCGAGTTCCTGCACCGGGTGCTGGAACCCACCCATGTCACCGCGTTCTCAGACGAGCCGCGGTCGCTTGACGAACGGTGAGACGCGTGGCCGTCGTCTGGCGGCCACGTCCTCCACCCAGCCGAGCGTGAGCACCGCGGCGGCCAGCAGCACCATCGCGATCGTGAAGTCGGCCAGATACTGCAGCCCCTGCGTCGGGATCCGCCACAGCTGCAGCGGATCGAACAGCACCACCGCGATGGTGATCGCCACGTTGTGCCACAGATAGACGGTCACCGCGCGGTTGTTCACCATCGAGACGAAGCCGTTCACCGGCCGCACCCGCGCCAGCCAGTCCATCCGCGGAGCCCATCGCAGCAGCAGAAGCACAAATCCAATCGCATAGATCGTGTACGCCACCGGGATGCTCGTCAGATCCATGTGATTCTCGACCGGGTGCGTGTATGCCCAGGTCAACGCGCCCGCCACGCAGGCCGCCCCGAGCCCGAGAACCACCGCGGGACGCATCCGGGCCAGGTCACCCTCGCGGTGGGCCATGCCCAGGACCCAACAGGATGCGTACGCGAGAACGTTCTGCGCCACCCAGCCGACAGTGCCTCCGGAAGCGCCCGGGAACACGGACAGCGCCACCAGGCCGAGCAGGGGCAGCAGCACGGTCACCAGATGCGCCCGCCGGTAGAAGGCCAGCAGCAGCGGCGACAGCAGCACCAGCCACAGGTAGGTGACCAGATACCACAGCACGCCAGCCGCCGAGAACCCGAACTCGCTCGACGGGGGATCGGCGATCGGCACCACCCACAGCAGCAGTTTCGCCCAGGACGGGTGGTCCGGCCAGCCGTGATGCAGCATCAGCGGTACGAGGATGAGGCCCATCGCCCACAGCGCGGGGAGCAGGCGGCGGACCCGGTTGCGCAGGGCGGCGCCGGCGTTGCGGTCGAGCGACTTGACCATCAGCGAGCCGCCGAGCGCGAACATGACGCCCATCGAGGGGAAGACCAGCTCCAGCGCGGCGATCGGGAACGCGTGGAACAGCACGACCCGGACTATCGCCACGGCCCTGAGCGTGTCGAAGTACCTGTCCCGGTTGGGCTGCACCGTACCTCCGCCCGTCACACCGCTGGACCATCCGTCGCGGCGAACCACAACGTAGTGCTCAGCAGCCCCGCCGGCCGTACACCGAAGGTCCAGAAACGATCACCCGTTGATGGCCCGCTCGGCACCCTCCCGGCCACAACACGACCCGCAAAGGTCCAGCCCCACGGCGTCGGCTGGGATCAGCTCGAGTGGGCAGCTCAGCCCGGCGGTCGCGGCACAGGCTTGCGGTGCAGCAGGTCGCGGGCCGCTCGGGGCGGTGCGGGATCTGTCGTACCGAAAGCAGTTTTGAAAGACGCGGACTGCTCGGAGCGCGGCAGCCAGGGTGAGGCGCGCCTGGCGGCGGTTGGTGGCGAGAGCTGCTCAGTGTCTTGGTGGATCGGTCGAAAGGGGGACGTAGGGGTCGAGTCTTGAGGAGTGCTGATGGGCGACGCTCAGCGCGGAGTGGCGGGTCCGGCTGGTTGGTTCGCCAATCTGCGGGTGAACGCGAAGATCCAGTCGGCCATCGCGGTTGCTGCTGTGGCCGCCGTGGCGATCGGTATCACCGGTTTGATGGCGATTACGAACCTCGGTGAGCGCAATCATCTGCTGTACACCGACAACGTCGCCCCGCTCGCCCAGCTCGGTGCGGTGCAGCGCAGCCTCCAGGGGATCCGGGCCCGGTTCCTGGAGTACGGGGTGGCCACCCCGGCGACCCGCGAGAAGCTCGTGGAAGAGATCGACGCGCGCGAGGCCCGGGTCGACACGGCGCTGGAGGCTTATCTGCCGGGGGCCAAGGACAAGGGCACCGTGCAGGAGTTCACCGACGCGTACGCGAACCTCATCACCGTGGGTGAGCAGACGCTGATGCCGCTCGCGGCAAAGGGGCAGGTCAAGGCGTTCGGTGTCGCCTATCGCGAGCAGCTGATCCCGGTGATGGACGCTGCCTCGGACGCCATCGACAGCGAGACCGACGCCCAGATGGCGGAGGCGGCGCAGCGGGCGGCGGAGAGTGACGCGTCGGCGGCGACGGCCAAGCGGATGCAGATGATCGTCCTCGTGGTCGGACTGCTGGCGGCGATCGTTCTCGGTCTGCTGGTGGCTCGGCAGATCGTGCGCCGGCTGGAGAGGGTGAAGCGGTCGCTGAGCGCGATGGCCGACGGTGATCTGACCGTGGCTGCCGACGTCACCGGGCGTGACGAAGTGGGGCAGATGGCGGAGATGCTGGCGCGGGCGCAGACACAGACCCGTACGGTGGTCGCCTCGGTCAGCTCGGCAGCACAGAGCCTGGCAGCGGCCGCTGAGGAGACCTCGGCCATCGCCGACCAGATCAGCCGGGGCGCCGCGAACGCCTCGGAGGAGGCGGGAAAGGTGTCGGCGGCATCCGCTGAGGTGTCGCTGAGCGTGACTACCGTCGCTGCCGGTTCCGAGGAGATGGGTGCGGCCATCGCGGAGATCGCGCAGAGTGCCAATTCGGCCGCCGAGGTGGTCGGTCAGGCCGTCAACGTGGCGCAGAGCGCCAACCGGACGATCGCCACGCTCGGTGAGTCGAGCCGTGAGATCGGTGACGTCGTCCGGGTGATCACGGCGATCGCCGAGCAGACCAACCTGCTCGCGCTGAACGCCACGATCGAGGCGGCGCGGGCCGGTGAGACCGGCAAGGGGTTCGCCGTCGTGGCCGGTGAGGTCAAGGATCTCGCCCAGGAGACGGCCCGCGCCACCGAGGACATCGCCCGCCGGGTGGAGGCGATCCAGAACGACAGCGGCCAGGCGGTCACCGCGATCGCCGAGGTCAGCGAGATCATCGGGCACATCAGCGACTACACGACCACGATCGCGTCGGCGGTCGAGGAGCAGAGCGCCACCACCGCCGAGATGAATCGCAACGTCAACGAGGCGGCGACCGCGACCGGCCAGATCAACTCCGGTATCGGCAATGTGGCGGAGAACGCCCGCACGACAGCGGAGTCGGTGGGCGACGCGCAACGCTCGGCTGCGGAACTGTCCCGCATGTCGAGCGAGTTGCAGACCGCCGTCTCACACTTCGTCTATTGACCGGTCCGGATCATCCGACAGCCGGATTGGATGCCCCGCATGTCCGGGTATAGGGGGCGCACTCCCGTACCCGACATGTAAGGACATCAGGTGAGCGAGCAGCACCCACACCCGGAGACAGTAGTTCTGCTCCCGGTCTACCGCCCGGGCAAGGCACTGCACGATCTTGTCACGGAGTTGCTCGCCGAGGGATTCGAAGCGGCGCGGACCATCATCGTCGACGACGGCAGCGGCCCGGACGCCGAGTCCGAGCTGGCCGTGATGCGCCTGCTCGGCTGCACAGTGCTGCAGCATCCCTCCAATCAAGGAAAGGGCATCGCCCTCAAAACCGGATTTCGGTACGCCGTGACGGCACACCCCGGTCTGGACGTCGTCTGCGCCGATCCGGACGGGCAGCACCACGCCACCGACATCCGCCGGGTCGCCGAGCGGGCCGGGCAGGGGCACATCGTTCTCGGCGTACGCGCTTTCGACGGCATGCCGGCCCGGAGCCGCTTCGGCAACACGATCACCCGGGCCCTGTTCCGGGCCGCCACCGGACGCGGGGTCTCGGACACCCAGACCGGGCTGCGGGTCTACCCGTCCGCCCTGTTGGAGAGGCTCTGCGCCGTGCCGGGGGAGCGGTTCGAGTACGAGATGAACGTCCTGCTGGAGGCCGCCCGCACCGGACATCGGATCGAGGAGGTGCGGATCCCGACGATCTATGTGGACGGCAACAGCTCGTCACACTTCGGCAGCGTGGCCGACTCGGTCCGGATCTACCGCCCG
Organism: Actinoplanes sp. GCM10030250; assembly: GCF_042666575.1. Classification (NCBI taxonomy): domain Bacteria; kingdom Bacillati; phylum Actinomycetota; class Actinomycetes; order Micromonosporales; family Micromonosporaceae; genus Actinoplanes; species Actinoplanes sp. GCM10030250. The sequence goes on from NZ_JBHTDO010000030.1 coordinate 87,833, forward strand.
CTGCTGCAGTATGCGGCCACCTCCCTGCTGAGCCGCCGAGCCGCTTGATCCGCCGGACCGCCTGGGTGACGCAGCTACCAGGTGACACTTGGCCCGGTTCGGGTTTTGGCCGGGGACGCGGTGGGCAGAAGCAGCACGAAAGCCAAGGAGGTGAGCACGGTGACAACAAACAATTCATCACCAACGGGTACGCCCGGAGCGGCGTCCACAGCTGATCTGGTGAGCCAGGCGGCTGCCCAGATCTCGACGCTCGTACGCGACGAACTGGCCCTGGCCAAGCTCGAACTGGCGGAAAAGGGCAAGCGGGCCGGGGTCGGTGGTGGCCTGTTCGGTGGCGCCGCCGTGCTGGCGTGGTTCGGGCTCGGCCTGCTGCTGACACTCGCGGTCGTCGCGCTGGACGCGGTCTGGCCGTTGTGGGTGGCCGTGCTGGTGGTCATGGTGGTGGTGTTCGCCGCCGCCGGCGTGATGGCCCTGCTGGGTAAGAAGCAGCTCAAGGCGGCCGCCCCGCCGGTGCCGTCGGACGCCATCGCCGGCGTCGAGGCCGACGTGCAGACCGTGAAGGTCGCCGCCAACCGGGGACGGCACGCATGAGCGAGAGTCCCTCGGATCCGCGGCAACTGCGCGACGAGATCGAGCAGACCCGTGCCGACCTGGGCACCACGGTCGAGGCCCTCGCCGCGAAGACCGACGTGAAGACCCGCGCCAAGCGGCGGGTCGCTACGGTGAAACAGCAGGTTGCCGACGCCGGCCAGCGGCCGGAGGTGCGCCAGGCGGCTCAGCCGGCCGTGATCGCTGTGGCCGCTCTCGTACTCATCGGCGTAGTCATCCTCGTGGTGCGCCGCCGGCGGTAGATCCGCCGTTCCATCTGTTGTCGAACGATCCGGAGAAGAACGCATGAGAATCGTCAAGTTGGCCGCCGGTCTCGCCGTCGGTTACGTGCTGGGCAGCCGGGCGGGCCGGGAGAAGTACGAGCAGATCGCCGCGACCGCGCGCAAGGTCAGCGCCCACCCGAGCGTCGTGCAGGCGCAGGAGAAGGCCAAGACCCTGATCAGCCCGAGCGGCAGCAGCGGCTCCAGCAGCACCGGGAGCACCGGCTCAAGCAGCAGTATCGGCACTGGGAGCACGAGCAGCATCGGCAGCACGAGCACCAGCAGCACCACTGCTGTTGACACTCCGGTTGTTGATGCGACACCGACGCCCGCCGCAGTTGGTGCGGCTCGGCGCAAGCGGGTCACGTCCCCCACCACGCCGGACGTTCCCGGCGAGACGCTTCCGTAACTGCTGCATCACCGCGGGCCCGGCCGGAACTCTCCCGGCCGGGCCCTCGTGTGCGGCCCGTCATACCTTGGCGACGTGAATCTCGCCGTGCCGGTGCTGATATATGCCGGTCATCACGCCACCGATCATGACCGCCGCGCAAATTCCGACCAGCACCGGCGGTGCCAGGTCCAGCACCATGATCACGACGATCGCCGGGACGCCGAGCCCCGGCCACACCAGGACGGCCCGGTGGTGGCCGGCGAGCACGCCCTGGATCAGGGCGGCGCTGAGCAGATAGCCCGCCAGCCCCGCGCCGAGAACACCGCGGGTGCCGGCGCTGAGGTGCTCCTCCGATCCGTGGGCGATGGCATGCTCCAGCCCGACTGCCACGGCGGCCAGGCTGATGGCGACCGGCAGGTGGGCGTACACATAGAAGTCATGCACTCCCTCGCGCGTGCGTTCTCCGCCCTCCTTGACCAGGCGCCGTTTCGCGGCGCCGCCGGAGAGGTCGAAGTAGGACCACCACAGCGCCGCCGCGACCAGGAACGCCGCCAGGGCGGTGGTGACGACGCCGGCCGTCCACTTGCCCTCGTGCAGGCCGTGCACGGTGCCGCCGATGGATTCGCCGAGCACCAGGATGACGAAAAGACCGAATCGTTCCGGCAGGTGCTCCATGTGCAGCGGCGGCGCGTCCGGCAGCCGGGCGGCCAGCGCCGGGCCGATAAGATCCACGAGCACACCGACACCCCACAGGACATACCTGCCGGGCGCCGCCACCATCAGCGAGACCAGCCAGAAGGCGGCACCGGCCGCGTGACCGATAAGGTACGGCCGAATGCCCACCCGGGTCTCCGGCAGCGTCCGCCAGACCCGCAGGTAGCCGACGACCAGCACGATGCGCAGCACCGCATAGCCGAGGGCGAACCAGGTGCCCGCCGAGCCGGTGACCTGGTCGGCTGACGCGGCCATCACGATCACTCCGGCCATCCCGGTAAGGGTGAGCAGCCGGAAGATCGCGTCGTCGGTGTCGAACCGGTTGGCGTACAGCGTGGTGCTGGCCCAGGCCCACCATCCGACGGCGAGGAGGGCCGCGAACTTCAGCCCGCCGGCGGCTGTCTCGTTCTTCGCCAGCACATCGGCGCAGCCGGCCACGAAGAGCACGAACGCCAGGTCGAAGAATAGCTCCAGGCGAGTGGAGGAGCGGTCCGATTCCTGGTTGAGGTCCGGCTCGCGAACGAGTTCCCGCTCTTCCCTGTCCTCCCTCTCGAGCCGAGCGCGCTCGTCCTCGTCGTCCCGATCTCGGCGGGTGCGCTCGTCCTCGTCGTCCCGATCTGGGCGGGTGCGCTCGTCTTCGTCGTCCCGATCTGGGCGGGTGCGCTCGTCCTCGTCGTCCCGATCTCGGCGGGTGCGCTGGGCCTGGGGCGGACCACTTGCGGGCTCGGGTTTCTGGTCTGCTGACACGCCCCCGGGCTACCCGGACAGCGCCCCGCTACACCGGATCCGGGTCGGACGGAGCTATGGAGTCGAAGAACGCGGATTTCTGTCGCTCGTATTCATCGGGTTCACCGAGATGCCGGAGCTTGATGGCGTTGTAGGTCTCGACGAGCGCGGGATCAGCCGCCATCCGCTGCCAGGTGCGGGTGAAGCGCAGGTCGTGTTCGGAACCGGCCGGGGTGACCGCCACCCCGGCCGGCAGCGGCGCCTCCACCGTGAACGTCGCCAGCGTCGCCTGCCAGATCTGCGGGTGCACCACCTCGTAGACCGATCGCAAGATGGTCACCACCCGCGTAAAGGTGGAGGCGGGCACCCGCAGGTGCAGGTCGACGTCACCCTTCGTGAGGGCGGCGGGCAGGGAGCTGCCACCGACCAGGACCAGGTCGAACGGCCCGGGCAGCAGGGCGGCCAGCCGTTCGCGTTCGTGCCGCACGATCGAGTGTGCCGCGTCGAGGAAGTCGGCGCCGGGTCGCAGATCGGGCATCGTCCATGGTGGCACGTCGCCGGGTCAGTGGCCGGTGATCGACCAGTGCCACGGCTCGGAGGGCAGGTTGACGAGGCCGTATTTGCCCGCGTTGGCGGCCAGCCACTTGAACGCGGGACTCTTGCGGCTGTTGACGGTCTTGCCGCCGGACGTGATGTCGATGGCCAGGCCGAGCTCGTGCAGGGACCGGCCGGGAATCGCGGTCGGTACGCGGCACGAGGACGAGGGCGCGGTCCAGACGTCGGGGCAGCCGTTCGACTTGCGGAGCGCGATCTGCTGCTCCTTGGTGCGGAAACCGCCGCCGGACAGTGGGACGCCGGCCTTTGCGGCGTCGTCGAGCATGCGCTGGAAAGGGAACGCGACGATTTTGTTGACGGTTACGCCGTACACTTTGGTGGTTTGCTTGATGGTGAATCCCGCCCGCGTCTGGGTGACAACCGGCCCGCTCAACGTCGTGGCCTGCACAGCCAAAGATGCCCGCTTTTGCGGCATGACGGCGATCTTCGTCTGTGCGATGGTCACGGTCGTGATCGCGGCCTGATGAGCGGTGGTCGCCGCGGTGACCTGGGAGGTTGCTGACGCGTACGTGGATCTGGTGGTCTTGAGCGTCGTCGCGGTCTGCCGCACAGTCGCTGCCCGGGTCTTGACCGTCACATTGGCGGCAATCAATTTCTGAGTTGCTTTGGCGATCCGGGTCTTGCTGCGCGGGTGCCTCTTCTTCGTCGCAGTCAGCGCTTTCTTTGCCGCGATTGCTGCCGTTTTCGCCGCGGCGTGCCTCGTCCGGGCTGTCTGGTCAGCGGCGGTCGCGATGGTGACGGTCTTGGCGGCGGACGCCTGGACCCGTTGCGCCTTGATGATCTCCGTATTGCGGACGATCACTGTGGTGCGGAGTGCGGGCAACTGCGTGGCGAGGCGGGTCGCTTCCGTCTCGAGGTCGAGCTTGAGACGCATCACCCGCACCCATGTCGTGCCGGCCGCCGCTGTTGCCGCGGGAGCTTCCGCCGGTTTTGCGGCGGCGGCTTGCGCCGGTTTTGCGGCGGGAGCTTCCGCCGGTTTTGCGGCGGCGGCTTGCGCCGGAGACGCTGTCGCGCTGACGATCAGAAGAGCAGGAGCGGCGATGTGTACGGCGGCACGACTCATTCGCGTAAGCCGATGTCTCGTCGAGTTCACAGCCCGCTGACTCCTCCCCGGCCGAGCGTGTCCCGGCGCCGGTGGGAGAAATCGGTGGCACCAGCGGTCACTTGAGAAGTCCTCAGCAACGAACTCGTGCTGCAACGCGGCTGATCCCCTATGAGCAGGCAACTCACCTGCTTCTTCCGCCCAGCAAGACGGACCTCGATGGCGCCACCGGGACGGCTTGGCATCACAATGGCGCCATAGGGTTGCGCGTGGCATCACGGTGATGCCATAGTGGTGTCATGGAATTGCAGCCCTACATCGACGCTCTGCGACACGAGCTGGCACTCGCCGCCGCAGCCGGCGGTGACGACGCTCGCGAGCTTGCCGAGCGGCTCACCGCGCCGCTCGAATCGGGAGTCCGGCTCGCCCTGCTCGACGCCCTCTCCGAGGCGGCCGCCGAGATCACCCGCGATCTCGCGCCCGGCTCGGTCGACCTGCGGCTGCGTGACCGTGAACCCAGCTTCGTCGTGACGCCGGCCCCCGCAGACCCGTGGAGCGACCAGCCGGTCGTCCCGCCCCCGCCCGACCCGGCGCCGCCGCTCGCACCGGCTCCCGCCGCGGGCGAGGACGAGGCAACCGTGCGAATCAGCCTGCGACTGCCGGAGCACCTGAAAACCCGCGTCGAGCAGGCCGCCGCCCGCTCCGGCGTCTCCATCAACACCTGGCTGATCCGAGCCGCATACGCCGCAGCCGACGGAGACACGGTGCGACCCCCGACCGTGAGCACACCCAGCACCACCAGCGGCGCCCAGCACTACACAGGCTGGGTCCGCTGACCGGCTGACCGGCTGACCGGCCGGCCCGCTGGCCCGCTGACCCGGCTGGCCCGCTGGTCCGCTGGCCCGCTGGTCCGCTGGTCCGGCCGACCCGCTGGCCCGCTGGTCCGCTGGCCCGGCCGACCCGCTGGCCCGCCGGCCCGGCCGACCCGCTGGCCCGCCGGCCTGCGGGCCCCGCTGGCCCGGTCGGTTGGCCGGGGTGGCTCGCTGGCCTGTTGATCCTCTGACCTACAGATCCGCTGACCCTCAAGGAGAACGGAGAACCACCATGAAGACCTTCGACACCCCCGGACCCATCAGTGCCTCCGTCGAGTTCGCTGCCGCTGACGTGCGAGTGGTCGCCAGCGACCGGGTAGACACGGTCGTGCACGTCACCCCCGCGGACGCCACCCGGGACCGCGACGTACGCGCCGCCGAGCAGACCCGCGTCGAGTTCCTGTCCGGCACTCTGACTGTGCGCGGTCCCCGCCTGCCCGGCCTCGGCATGTTCGGCAGGGTGGGCACCGTCGACGTGCTCGTCGAGCTGCCGACCGGCTCGGACATCACGGCCAAACTGGGTGTCGGCGGAGCCCGCTGCACCGGGGCGCTGGGTGATTGCCGGTTGCGCAGCGGTGCCGGGGATCTGCAGGTCGAACAGGCCGAAAGCCTGATCCTGACGACCGGGATGGGACTGGCGGCCGCCGAGAACGTGACCGGCGACGCGAAGCTCACCACCGGTTCCGGCAAGCTGCAGCTGCGTTCGGTCGCCGGGCCGGCCAACCTCAAGAACGGCAACGGTGAAACCTGGGTCGGCCACGCCGGCAACGATCTGCGGATCAACTCCGCGAACGGCGACATCTCGGCTGACCACCCCACCGGCTCGTTGACCGCGAACACCGCCAACGGCGACATCCGCATCCGCGAGCTGGTCCGCGGCTCGGCGACTCTGCGCAGTGCGGCCGGCCGCATCGAGGTCGGTATCCGCGAGGGCACCGCTGCCCGCCTGGACGTGCACACCTCGTACGGCAGGATCCGCAACGAGATGACGGCAACCGAAGGTCCCGCCGGGACGGACGAACAGGCCGAACTACGCGCCCGCACCTCGTTCGGCGACATCCTGATCCGCCGCTCCTGACCCCTCCCGCTCGACTGCCGCTCCGGAGCCTTTCCTGATCCGCTCCTGAGCTGCCGCCCTTCCCTCCTCACCCCACCGTTCCCGACCGTGACACTCACATCCGCCGGCGGTGCTCCCTGCCCGGGCGTGACACTCACATCCCACCGCGGTGGTCCCTGCCCGGGCGTGACAGCCACATTCCACGGCGATGGTTCCTGCCCGGGCGTCACACTCACATCCCACCGCGGTGGTCCCTGCCCCGAGCCGTGGCGCTCAGACCCGCCCGGCTGTGGTCTCCGCCCCGGAACCGGCAAGAGTCGCAGACAGCCGTGCCCAGCCGCACCCGGCCGGCGACGGTTCTCCCCAATTACCAGCAAGAGGCGAAACGGCCGTGCCCCCGGCCGGTGATGCCCCCTGCCCGCAAACCGCCAGGAGGCGTAGATGACAACGACAGTCACCACCCGGCCCGCCATTTCGGTGTCCGGACTGCGCAAGACGTTCGGCACCAACGTGGTCCTCGACAACATCGACCTGAGCGTCACCGAGGGCACCGTCTTCGCCCTACTCGGCCCCAACGGCGCCGGGAAGACGACCATGGTGCGAATCCTCGCCACGCTGCTGCCGCCCGACGCCGGCTCCATCCGTGTCGCCGGGCACGACCTGATCCGCGACCCGGACGGTGTCCGTGGTGCGATCGGGCTCACCGGCCAGTTCGCGGCCACTGACCGGCTGATCACCGTCCAGGAGAACATGCGGCTGATGGCCGACCTGAACCGGCTCGGCCGCACCGAGGGCAAGCGGCGGGTGGACCGGCTGATCGAACGTTTCGATCTGGGGGAGTCGGCACGAAAACCGGTTTCACTGCTCTCCGGCGGCCAGCAGCGCCGCCTGGACCTGGCGATGACCCTGGTCGGCAACCCGCAACTGATCTTCCTGGACGAGCCCACCACCGGACTCGACCCGCGCAGCCGGCACGCGATGTGGCAGATCGTCCGCGAGCTGGTCGCTGACGGTGTCTCGGTTTTCCTGACCACCCAGTACCTCGACGAGGCCGACGAGCTCGCCGCCCGGATCGCCGTGCTGGACCACGGCCGCATCGTCGCCGAGGGCACCCCCGACGAGCTCAAGCGCCGGATCCCCGGCGGGCATCTGCTGCTGCGTTTCAGCGACCCGAACAGCTGGCGCACGGCCGCCGCGATCCTCACCACCGCGCAGCGCGACGACACGGCGCTGACATTGCAGGTACCCAGTGACGGGGACGTCGCCTCGTTGCGGGCGGTGCTCGCCACGCTCGACAGCGTGCATGTCGAGCCCGACCACCTGGCGATCCACACCCCCGACCTGGACGACGTGTTCTTCGCCTTCACCGGTGCCCCCGCCACCCCCGCCACCCCCGCTTCCGAGGAGTCCTGATGACGACGCTGGCCCACACCCTCACGGATTCCCGGACCATGCTGCGCCGGCAGCTGCTTCATCTGAAGCGATACCCGTCGCTGACCTTCTTCCTGGTCGGCCTGCCGGTGATCTTCCTGCTGCTGTTCGTCTACGTCTTCGGCGGCACCCTCGGCGCCGGGCTCGGCGGTGACCGCTCCGATTACCTGAACTACCTGACCCCGGGCATCCTGCTGTTCACCGTGGCCGGAGCCGCCGCCGGCCCCGCCATCTCGGTGGCCACGGACATGACCGAGGGCATCGTCGACCGGTTCCGCAGCATGGCCATCGCCCGGGGCGCGCTGCTGACCGGACATGTTCTCGGCAGCATGGTGCAGAACGTCCTGGCGATCCTCGCCGTGCTCGGTGTCGCGCTGCTCATCGGCTTCCGCCCGAACGCGACCCCGGTCGAGTGGCTGGCCACCTTCGGCGTACTCATGGCCACTGCTTTTGCTCTGACCTGGTTCGCCGTGGCCCTCGGCATGGTCGCGGACAGCGTCGAGACGGCCAGCAACACGCCCATGTTTCTGAGCCTGCTGCCGTTTCTGGGCAGCGGATTCGTGCCCACCGAGACGATGCCCGCCGGGCTGCGCTTCTTCGCGGAGCACCAGCCCTTCACCCCCATCATCGAGACCCTGCGGGGGCTGCTGCTCGGCACCGGCATCGGCAACAGCGCCGTCGTCGCACTCGCCTGGTGCGCCGGGATCGCGCTGCTGTCTTACCTCTGGGCCAAGCGAAAGTACAACCAGCGGGCCACCCGCTAGTTCACCCGCTTCCCAGGCTGAGCGGCTGCTCAGCCTGGGAAGTCGCCTGTCCGGGACAGGCATCGTCTCCAGCGTTACGACGACCGCGGTTCTCATGGACCCAATATGGAGTCTCCCCCAAGGGACGGGTCAAGACTGGTTGGTCGTGCGAGCGACACCGCCCACGAGCTGACCTGCCTCCATCGCGGCCCGGTCGGCCGGCAGGATCGGCCGCACCCGGCTCAGCGACGGGTCTCCGCTGACTCGGCATGGCCAAGGCCGGCGATCATCCATCGGCTGTCGGGCTGGAAGGGTTTGCCTTCCCAGTCCGCCCATGTGAATCGCGGTTCGAGGCCGGCCGCGGACGCCATGGTGAGCAATTGTTCCGGCAGCAGGAAGCGCAGGTGGACGTCTCGCAGCGAGGGCGACACCGTCTCCTCGAACTGGTATCGGTGGAGTACACGCTGGGTGGTGGGATCCCACGTGGTCTCCACGTGGCAGCTGCCCTGGCCATTGGTGAACTGGCGGGGCTGACCGAGACGAGTGGTGTCCACGATGCCCATCTCGATCAGCAGCAGGCCGTCAGGTCGCAGGTGGGCGGCGGCGTTGCGAAGGAATGTGGCCTGCTCCTCGGCACTCTGCATCACCCAGATCGAGTTGCAGAGGATGTAGATGAGCCCGTACTGATCGTCGCCGCGAATGCCGGGGAGGACGTCGAGCCGGGCGTCGACGAGATCGCCGCCGGGCTTGGCCCGTAGCTGGTCGAGCATCTCTGGCGATGCGTCCGTGGCTGTCACGTGGAGGCCACCGCGGGCCAGTGGGATGGCCACTCGGCCGGTACCAGCGGCCACTTCGAGCACCGGGCCACTCCCGGCGAGGTGCCGCAAGGCGGCGACGGTGGGCGCGGTCTCGTCGTCGTGACCGGACGGCAGGTCGTAGTCGGCCGCCCATTGCCGTCCGTACAGCCCTGGGTCGACTTGAGGAAAGGAATCACCCATTGCCGTCCTCCTCGATCTAGCTCTGGCCGACCGTATCAGGGGGTCATATACTCACGTCGATCGATTCGGCCGCAAGGTACGAACCGGCAAACACTCACGAGGGGATACTGCGATGGACGTCCTGAAGGAACTGGAACCGCGCGACGCCGGCAACGAAACCGTGGAGCCGGCGGCTGGTCTGACGACCGCCTCCGCCCGGGACCTCAGTGGTGACACGGACCGGAACCAGGAGTGGACCAGGTTCGGCTCCATGGACGCCGGCCAGCGGAACAAGGAGTGGACCAGGTTCGGCACGATGGCCGCCGGCGAGCGCGACTTCGAGTGGACCAGGTTCGGCACGATGGACGCCGGCGAGCGAAGTGCCGACTGGACCAGGTTCGGCATCATCGACTCCGCGTCGGTCAGCTGACTTTCGGCCTGCCGCAGCCGGAGGTGGGTTCTTTGGGCCGCCGCGTCGACGTCGTCGAGCGTTTCGTCCGGGATAGCGCCGCCTCCGGCTATCGCGTTGATACGACCCCGACGTGGGTCCGGGTTTGCCCGCCGGCTGTCGAACTGCCCGAGCATGGGTGGAAGTTGCACCTCTCCGCGCGCGCCGTGGCTTATCTCGATGTGGTGCGCCTGGTTGTTCCGGTACTGCTGGCTGAGCGGTGTCCGTTCAAGCTGGCCGCGTCCGAGGAGGTTCTGCGCCAACTCAATGACGGAGTCTCCGCGCCGGCCCTCGTCGGTAAGGCCATCACCGTCTACCCGGACCATCACCGTACTCGTGATCTTGGCCTGCGCCTGGCCGCGTTGCTGAATGGCGTCGGCGGCCCCCGAGTGCTCAGTGACCGCCGAGTGGATCCGTCCGCTCCGGTCTACTACCGCTACGGCCCGTTTCAGGGGCCGGATGCTCAGGCCGATGGCCGTCTGGTCGCACCTATGCGGGGACCGGACGGCACGGAGATCGATGGCGCGGCCACCCTGGTGTACCGGCAGCCGCCGTGGACGATCGACCCGTTCACCGGTCAAGACGCGTCCGAAGCCAACCGGGTTCCGGAACCGGTCCTGTTCGGTGGGCGATACCGCGTGTGTGATGTCATTCAGGCGTCTGCCCGGGGTGACGTGCTGCGGGCAGTCGACACCGTCAGCGGCGCCCCGGTGGTGATCAAGCAAGCGCGGGCCTACGTCGCGGAAGAGGACGGAAGCCTCGACACGCGGCTGCGGCTGCGCAATGAACGCCGAGTCCTGCACGCCCTCGACGGAATGACAGGGGTGCCGAGACTTCTGGACCACTTCCGGCACGGTGCGGACGAGTTCCTGGCTCTCAGCGATGAAGGCCCGTGCAACCTCCGCGACGCTGTGCGGCAGGCGGGCGGCTACATGAGTGCCGGAAGCGGGCCGGACGGTGTCCAGGCACTGCGCCGGCTGGCCGCGGATCTGGCCTCGATCGTGCTCGACCTGCACCGGAGAGGCGTGGTGATGCGCGACCTGGCGCCGAAGAACGTGACTCTCCATGGGATGCGGGTGAGCTTGGTCGATTTCGGCCTCGCGAGCTACGACGGTGTGCATTTCCAGGGCGGCACGCCGGGTTTCGCTCCCGCCCGGCAGTGCCGTGGTGGGCCTCCCGAGGAGGGCGATGACCTTCACGCGCTGGGTATGACCATCTGGTTCGCTATGACCGGCCGAGACCCGGTCTGGCTCGATACCGACGTGGAGGCATCTCGCGCTGAGGCGCTGCGGGATATCCACGAGCAGTACGGCGTACGGCCGGAGGGTCTGCCCGGCGGCGTGGTGGCGCTTCTCAGCGGCGATGCGGATGTTGCGCGAAGCGCGGCGGCCAGGATCGCGTCCCAACTCTGATGTCGTGGCCCTCACGAAGGCATCAGCGACAACCGGTGCTCGACCTTCACCGACGAAACGAACTGGTGCTGTGCCAACGCGTTCCGCGTCGACTGTGGGGCTTGACTCTGCCCCTGGGGCAGACCCGACCCTTGAGGCATGGAATTGACCGACACGTTGGCGATCGCGATTGCTGCCCACCTGACCACGCACCGCACTGGCGACGTGGAATTTTCGTCAGCGCCTTCACCGCCGAGGCCAGCGTTATCGACGAGGTTCGCATCCGGAGGGCGACTTCCCTGGCGGGGCAGCTGACCTGCACTACCGGTTCGCCTTCAACGGCGCTGCGATCGCCCGGCTCACGATCGAACGCTGAGTAGGCTCGCCCTCACCGCCGCCCGGCTGATCAACTGAGGGGTATGACGATGAAGAGCACCGCTGATCTGTACGACGAGCACGGCGAGGCTCTCGGCTCGTGCGACACCCAGTTCCGGCAGTTCGGTGGCGCCGCCGTCTTCAGCGGTTCCGCTGTCACCGTGTCCTGCTTCGAGGACAACGCCCTGCTCAAGTCGGTGCTCAGCGAGCCGGGTGAGGGGCGCGTGCTCGTGGTTGACGGCGGCGGCTCCGTGCATCGCGCGCTGATGGGGGACATCATCGGCGGCCTAGCGGTGGACAACGGCTGGGCCGGGGTGATCATCAACGGGGCGGTCCGGGATGTAGCCGCGCTGCGGGAACTGCCGGTCGGCATCAAGGCGCTCGGTTCCAACCCCCGCAAGAGCGGCAAGACCGGCAGCGGCGAACGTGACGTCGTCCTTGAGTTCGGCGGCTGCCGATTCACGCCCGGCGCCCGGGTGGTCAGCGACGACGACGGCATCGTGGTCCTCGCACCCTGAGTGCAGCGTCCGCGCTGTGGCGTCCGCGCTGTGGCGGCGGCGCTGTGGCGGCGGCGCGGTGGCGGCGGCGCGGTGTGGGCAGCGGTGGCGGCAATGCAGCGGGGGCACCACAGCCGAAGACACCGGGAGGCGCGGTCTGATTGCCGGCGAGACTGACCCATGGGCCGGCGCCGAACTCGGTGCCGGCGTCGTCAGCCGCCCATCGTGGACAGGGTGAACGCGGCGAGGAAGCCGAGGAGGGTGATCAGGCCGATCGTGAGGTGGGCGTTCTCGAACGCCTCCGGAATCATGGTGTCCGCGACCATCGTCAGGATCGCTCCGGCGGCCAGGGCGGTGATTGCGGCCAGAGCGGTGGGGGCGGCGCCGGCCAGGAGGGTGTTGCCCGCGACGGCCGCCAGACCGCTGATGACGGCGATGCCACCCCATAGGCCGAAGACGTACGACCGTGGGCGCCCCGCCTGTCGCATACCGGCCGCGCTGGACAGTCCTTCCGGGACGTTGCTGATGAACACGGCGGCCACCGTTGCGGCACTCACCGCACCACCGCCGAGCAGGCTGGTGCCGATGACTACCGACTCCGGTATGCCGTCGAGGAGGGCGCCGAGTGCCAGCGCCGTACCGGAGCCGCCCTGCTGTTCCTCCGACGGCTGCCGGCCGCCGGAGCGCTTACGGTGTCGCGCGCCCCGGCGAGCCAGCACCACGTTGCACCCGGTGTAGAGCACCGCGCCGGTGATCGCACCGGCAGCGGTGGGCCAGAGTCCGGCCTGGTCGTACGCCTCGGAGATCAGCTCGAACGAGACCGCCGACAGCAGCACGCCCGCGCCGAACGCCATGATCGAGGCGACGACCTTTTGGGGGATTCTCACCAGATATCCGACGGCGGCGCCCACCAGCAGCGCTGAGCCGGCCAGCAGCCCCCACCCACCCGCTTGCAACCATTCCGGCACGGGCGCGTGGTTTCCCGCAGCGCCCGTACCGAAACCCGCCACCCGGCCGACGTCACCCGGCCGACGTCACCCGGCCGGCCTCACCCGAAGCCAGCCGGCGGCAGCCTCACCCGGCCGACGGCAACATCGGGCGGCCGGTGTCGCTGTCGGCCGTTGGTTGCGGGTCCACATGGCTCACCACCCGGCCGGGTGGGGGAATGGTCGCGACGATCCGGTCGCCTGTCCCGGCCTGGGGAAAGCTCAGGGGTACGAAACGAGTCATGCAGCGGTCTTCGGCATCCGGCCCGCCTCCGGCCAAGACAAACGCCGGAGCGCTCCCGTCCCGCAACCAAGCGCGACCCGTGCGGCGGAAACGGATCGCGCTGATCCGGGTCTTGGCGGAACGCCCCGGTCTCACGAGATTGACAGGATGTCGCGGCCAGGTCGTGCTTCGATGTTCTTGACCCTCACCCTTGTCGAGGGCGCACGCTTTCCCTGGCGTTACTCGGCGTCACCGCGGCGACGAACGAAGGGGAGCGGAAGATGTCGGACGACACCATGATCGCTATCGGCCAGGCTGTCGAACGGGGGAGGGCGGGGGATCAGGCTGGTGCCCGCCTGGCTCTTGCCGAACTGTGGGAGACGGTGGGCGATCACGGTGATGCGCTGCATCGGTGCAGCATCGCGCACTACCTGGCTGACCTGCAGGAATCCGTCGCCGATGAGCTGCTGTGGGACCAGCGGGCGCTCGGCGCCGTCACCGATCTCAGCGACGAGCGGGCGCAGCAATTCAACACCTCCCTTCAGGTACGGGCATTCCTGCCCTCCCTGCGCCTCAACCTGGCCGATGCCCACCGCCGGGCCGGTGACTTCGCCGAGGCCCGGCACCATCTGGCGGCGGCGGTTGAAGATCTTGATGCGCTGCCGCAGGACGACTACGGAGCGATGATCCGCGCGGGTGTCGACAAGGCGCGGGCGGCGCTCGAGGCGCGGTCGAAGGAGCCTTTGAAACCCTGAGGGGATCTGGGACGACGTGATCGCCCGCATGCCCGCGCTCCGCAGCTGTCGCCTGAACGCCCGGTTGTGGCGGAAAAATGACTGGACGCGGAGATGCCCAGGCTTGTAGCTTGCAGTTCGCCGTGACACTGCCCGAGGAGGTGAGACCCATGAACGCTGTTTCGATGTGGGTGCTCCCTCTGCCGGTCACGGCCGGGCGATTGATGTAGGTGTCGCCGGGAGCGCCTCGCCACCAAGGCACTCCCGAAAGGCAACACCTATGCATGCTGCGCAATCCAACACCGTTCCCGTTCCGTTCGATGTGATCATCGCCGGGTGCGGGCCGACCGGTGCGATGCTGGCCGCCGAGCTACGGCTGCACGATGTGCGGGTACTCGTCCTGGAGAAGGAAACCGAGCCCGTGTCGTACGTCCGCATCGTCGGTCTGCACATCCGCAGTATCGAGTTGATGGCCATGCGCGGGCTGCTGGACCGCATCGCCGCCCGCGCAAGGAAGCGCCCGGCGGCCGGCTTCTTCGCCGCGATCAACAAACCCGTGCCGGAGGGCCTGGATTCCGCGCACACCTATCTGCTGGGCATCCCGCAGCCGGTCATCGTCGACCTGCTCGAGGAACACGCGATCGCCCTGGGTGCGCAGGTCCGGCACGGTTGTGCGGTGGCCGGCCTCGAACAGGACGACGACGGTGTGACGGTCCGGCTGGCCGATGGGCAGTTTCTGCGTACCCGATATCTTGTCGGTTGTGACGGCGCGCGCAGCACGGTGCGCAAGTTGCTCGGTGTCGGCTTTCCCGGCGAGCCCTCGCGGAGCGAGACGCTGATGGGCGAGATGGCAGTGGGCGTGCCGCAGGAGGAGATCGCCGCCAAGGTGGCCGAGTTCGGCGAAACCAATCGGCGGTTCGACTTCCGGCCCGCGGGCGCCGGGGTCTATCGCGTCGTGGTCCCCGGCGCGGAAGTCAGCGATCGCGCCGAACCGCCCACCCTCAATGATTTCAAACAGCAGCTGTACGCCATCGCCGGCACCGATTTCGGCGTGCACTCGCCACGCTGGCTGTCCCGGTTCGGGGATGCCACGCGGGTGGCCGAACGGTATCGCGCCGGGCGGGTGCTGCTGGCCGGCGATGCGGCACACATCCATCCACCCATCGGCGGGCAGGGCCTCAACCTGGGTGTCCAGGACGCGGTCAACCTGGGCTGGAAACTGGCCGCGCAGGTCCGGGGCTGGGCGCCGGAAAATCTGCTGGACACGTACGAGGCCGAACGTCATCCGGTTGCCGAGGACGTGGTGGACAACACCCGTGCCCAGATGGAGTTGCTGTCCACCGAACCGGGCGCGCAGGCCGTGCGCAGGCTTCTCACCGAGCTGATGGACTTCAACGAGGTGAACCGCCATCTGCTGGAGAAGATCACCGCAATCGGCATCCGGTACGACTTCGGCGCGGGCCCCGACCTGCTCGGCCGCCGCCTGCGCGACATCGACGTGAAACAGGGCCGCCTCTACGATCTGCTGCATCGCGGCCGGGGCCTGCTGCTGGACCGTACGGAATGCCTGACGGTGGGCGGGTGGGCCGACCGGGTCGATCACCTTGCGGACTCCACCGTGGTTATCGATGCCCCGGGCGTCCTGCTGCGCCCGGACGGCCACGTCGCCTGGATCGGCGACGACCAGCAGGACCTGGACGCCCACCTCGCCCGCTGGTTCGGCGAACCCACCGGCTGATCCACCGCATGGGTGCCCGTCGGCAGGCTGCTTCGGGCACCATGTGGTCATGGTCGACACCGCCGCCCTCCTGGCCGTCTACGACGCGCAGATACGTATGCCGACCGGCGCCGTCCCGTCCGGTGTGACCCATGAGCACGACGGCCCACTCCTGCGGATCGTGGGCGAGCATGTGGGACGAATCCGGCCGCCGCGCGACGTCGGCGTCACCGGCGCCGAACTCGACCGCCTGATCGCTCGGCAGCGGGACTACTTCAAGGCCCGTGGCCAGGGCGTCGAGTGGAAGGTTCGGGCACACGACCTGCCCACCGACCTTCCCGAGCGGCTGATCGCGGCGGGCTTCGTACCGGAGAGTCCGTCGTCGGTGCTGGTCGGCTTCGCCGACGAGGTGGCCGCCGAGCCGGTCCTGCCCGACGGAGTCCTGCTGCGGCAGGTCAGCGAGGCGGAGGACCTGCGCCGTATCGCCGACCTTCAGACCGAGGTGTTCGGCGTCGACGTCTCCTGGGCCGCGGACCACCTTCTCGCCCACGTGTCGGCCGATCCCGGCCAGATCACCATCCTGGTCGCCGAAGCCGATGAGCGGGTCCTCTGCACCGCGTGGTCGATCTACAGCCCCGGTACCGACTTCGTCGCGTTCCTCGGCGGCGCGACGCTGCCGGACTGGCGGGGGCGCGGCCTCTACCGCGCCATGATCGCCGCCCGGGCCCGGGAGGCGGCCGCCCGTGGCTTCCGGCTGCTGCACGTCGACGCGTCGCCCCACAGTGCGCCCATCCTGCGCCGGTGCGGCTTCCACGAGATCACCACATCGAGGCACTACCAGTGGACGCCGCCGAATCAGCCGGATGCGCCAGTCACATGAACAGTCCTCTCATCGCCGCTGGGCGCCGGCATTCGCTGGGGTTGCGCGCCGACGGCACCGTGGTTGCGGCCGGCACCGGAACATCGGGGGAGTGCCGCGTCGAAGACTGGGCACAGGTGATCGCCGTGGCGGCCGGCAACGTGCACACGGCGCCGAACACCGGAAGGTCCCACAGCGTCGGCCTCCGCGCGGACGGCACGGTGATGGCCACGGGCTGGAACGGTGACGGGCAGGGTGACGTCGGGCATTGGCGCGACATCGCACTCGTCGCCGCGGGCTGGCGCCGCACCCTGGGGCTGGTCCGTGACGGCACAGTGCTGGCCGCGGGACGGCGCCGCGAGGGGGCATGCGACGTCGGCCAATGGCGGGAGGTTGTCGCGCTGGCCTGCGGCGACTGGCATTCGGTGGGCTCGCGAGCCGACGGCACCACGGTCGCTGTGGGCAACGATCGCCGCGGTCAGTGCGCGGTCGACTCCTGGCGTGACGTGGGCGCCGTCGCCGCCGGTTACCTTCACACGGTCGGTCTCACCAACGACGGACGCGTCCTCGCGGTCGGGGATCGATCGGCGGGCGCCGGTGAAGTCAGTGCATGGGGCGACGTCGTGGCGGTGGCGGCGGGGAGCTACCACACCGTCGGGGTCACCGGCGACGGCCGAGTCATGGCCGCGGGCAGCAACGAAGCCGGCCAGTGCGACGTGACCGGCTGGCGCGAGATCGTCGCGGTGGCGGCCGGTTCCACCCACACTCTCGGACTACGCGCGGACGGAACAGTCGTGGCCACCGGCAATAACGAGCACGGCCAATGCGACGTCACCGGCTGGAACGCGATCCGGTCGCCCGACTAGCCGGCTGCAGATCAACCTTGCGGCTGACCTGGAACCTTGGCTCGGCCTCTGGCTTTGCCAGAAGGTTCCGGCGAGGAAGCCGGTGGCGGCAACGGCGAGGGCGCGGGCCGCTCCAAAGCTGCGATTGCCGGCAGCAGTTGGACCTCGGACTCCGGACCTGCCAGCTTGGCTCTGCTGATGGACTCCAGGTCTACCGTCATCTGTTGCTCCTTGCCCGTGCCCAGGTCCTTGGCGGATACGCGCACGATGCCGTTCGCGTCGATGTCGAAGGAGACCTCGATCTGCGGGACGCCCCGCGGGGCGGGCGCGATGCCGCTCAGTTCGAAACTGCCGAGCAGCTTGTTGTACGACGCCATCTCGCGCTCACCCTGGTAAACCCGGATCACCATGGAGGGTTGGTTGTCGTCCGCCGTGGTGAAGCCCTCGGAGCGGTGCGCCGGGATGGTGGTGTTGCGCTCCACCAGCTTGTGCATGATGCCGCCCTTGGTCTCGACGCCCAGCGACAACGAGATCACATCGAGCAGGAGCTTTTCCTGAATGACACCGGACATGATCGCCGCCTGCACTGCGGCGCCGGAGGCGACACCCTCCGGAATGATCGCTCGGCTCGGCTCGCGCCCGCCACCCAGCTGGCGGGCCAGGTCGACGATCGCCGGCATCCGGGTGGCGCCACCGACAAGGACAACGTGGTCAATCGTGCCGGCCCGGTAGTCGTCCTTGGCAGCCTTCTCAAAGATCCGACGGCAGCGTCCCACGAGGTCTTTTGTCATTTCCTCAAATTCGGACCGCGTCAGGGTGACATTCAAATGCAGTGGGCCGTCTGGTCCTGAGGTCAGATACGGAAGTCGGATCACCGCGGTGCTCATTGCCGACAATTCGATCTTCGCTGTCTCGGCGGCCTCACGCAATCGCTGCCTCGCCGCACGATCAGCCTCAAGATCGATGCGGTATTCCTCCCGGAACTGCTTGATCAAACGGGATATTATACGTTCGTCCCAATCGTTGCCACCGAGACGCGGATCGCCCCTGGTGGCGAGAACCTCCAACACGTTCTTGCCGAGTTCGAGAATGGAGACGTCGCAGGTGCCGCCTCCAAGATCGAAGACCCCGATCGTCTCGTCCTCGTCGATCCTGTCGAGCCCGTAGGAGACCGCTGCCGCCGTGGGTTCATTCATGATTCGTACCAGCGGCAGTTCGGCCATCGCGGCCGCCTGAGCCAGAGCGGCACGATGCGCGTGATTGAAATACGCCGGGACGGTCACGATCGCGCCGGCGATCCGCCCCCCGAGGTACTCCTCGGCGTCGACCCGCAGCTTGCGCAGGATCATCGAGGCGATCTGTTCGGCGGAGTAGGTCACCCCGTACGCGTCGAATCTCCAGTCCGTTCCGAGGTTGAGCTTCACCGCGTGGACGGTGGAATCAGGATGGAGAACAGCTTGCCGCTCAGCTGCGTCACCCACGAGTGTGCCGCCATCCGGCGTGAACGCGACGCACGACGGCGTCGACCGGTGGCCCTCGTGATTGGGCACGATCCGCACATCGGTGTCGACGTACGCCGCCATCACCGAGTTGGTGGTGCCGAAGTCGATGCCCAAAGTGAACTTCTTCGCCGGATCGGCGCGATGTCCGCTCGATCTCTGCGCGGGTGCGGGAATCAGGTCGGCCAGCCCGCGCTCTGTCAGCAGGGTCCGCGCGGACTCCGCGACCTCGACGTCGGCATCCGAGGCCAGGAGAAGGGTCAGATCCAGCGCGGTCGTCCTGGTGCTTTCCCGAACACTGCTGAGTCGTCTGCCGATCTCGTGCAGCGCCCCGATCCGCTGCCATGCATGGGGGCTCGACACAGCGGCCTGGACCTCCGCCGGTACGCCCGGCTCCGCCGGCGGAGGCGCACGATGGACCGGATTGCGGGCCAGAATGAGCGAGCCTTCGACCCGGTCGAAGGAACATGTCGGCGTCTGGGACCGCACCTTCCGCCGCACTTCGTCATGCACGTGGTCGTACAGCTCCTGAACGCTGATCAGGCCGTCGCCGTCGATGTCGGCCGCACCGCTTCGAAGACCTTCAATGACCGCTTGGGTGAAGACGCTCGGCTCGGCATCCTTGCGGCTGTAAGCCTCTTTCTCGTGGCTGTACTGCAGAGCTGTGGAGGCCGTTATCACGATGCGGCCGCGGCCGTCGAGCTCGGTCAACTCGACCTTGTCCTCGGCACTGCGGGTCCGCAGGCCGCTTGCGAATGCTCCGCTGTAACAGCAGTCCAGCATGACCACGATCTTGCGGGAAAGACTGTCGCTGATCTGCTCGCCGACGAAGGACGCCGGGATGGCCGAGCTGAAGTAAGCGAGCTTGGAGTTGGTGGCGATGAAGTGCAATCGACCCTTCGGGTCCTTCCGGCCGTGCGAAGAAATGTGCAGAAGGAGCATGTCGTCGCGGCCGGCGCTGCTGAAATGGTCCTCGATCGCCAGTCTGATCTCGTCCGTTCGCCCGTTCAGGATGACCTGCACTGCGAACTCGCCGATCAGCGGGTCGGCCAGAACCTCACGGAGCCCACTCGCGTCCGCCCCCGCACCCGGCAGCTCGGGGAACCGCGAATCCTCATACGTCTCGTTCGCGATGATCAGAGCACGTTTGGCCGCCACTTAACGTCCGAACGCCCGCTCGATGAAGGCGTCCACAATCTTGTCCTGCTGCTCGGGGGAGGCGTTGTCCAGGATCAGGACGTCGGAACCGACCGTGACCTCGACGCGCCCTCGCCGGCGATCGGACACCCACTGCCGCAATCCACCAAGCACGGCGCTGATCACCTCTGGACTTGACGCCAGTGCCACCACGATGGCGCCCACTTCGAGTGCCTCCGTGGCCCTGGTGCCCGGTGGCGCGACTGCGCCGGCGGGTCGTTTCATCGTGTCGATGGGCAGCTCGGCCAACACCTCGCCGAGGGCGATCGTCGCCTCTTCGGTGTCTTCGTCGTCAATGCCAGTCACGGCTATCCGGAGGGCGGCACGGTCGGTCATCGGCACAAAATAGCAGCGGCTTCGAGATGCCTAATTGATCAGTCAGCAAGACGACTGGCCGTCCGTCGCGCTGAGATGATGAGGCTGTTCACCAGCGCACCCCCGCACCGGCTACCGATTGAGCCTTTTTTCAACGTGGCGAGGGCCTCGGCCGCCGGCGCCGGCGCCGGCCCGGCAGCTTCAGGCCCGATGCCAGGTTGAAAATTGCTCATCGTTCACCGCTGGCCGGCGCCGACCAGTCGCTGGAGGTCGCTGGAGAGGGTGGACAGGTGGGCGGCGGTCTGTTTGGTCTGCAGGGCGCTGTGCTCGGTCTCCTGGGTGACCCGGGCGGTGTCGGAGGCCGCCATGTTGACCTGCTCGACGGCTGTGGTCTGCTGCTTGGTCGTCAGTTCGATCTCGCGGGTCGCGTCGGTGGTGGTGGACACCAGGTGGGCGATGCGGCGGAAGGAGTTCGTGGCGTCGTCGAATTGGTGTACGCCGGCGTCGACGGCCCGGGCGCCGATCTCGGTGGCCATGACGGTGGTGTTCACGGCGGAGCGGATGTCCTCGATCAGGGCGCGGATCTCCCTGGCCGACCCGGCGGTACGGTCGGCGAGCTTGCGGATCTCCTCGGCCACCACCGCGAACCGGCGGCCCCACTCGCCGGCGCCGCTGGCCTCGATCGTCGCGTTGATGGCCAGGATGTTCGTTTGTTCGGCAAGTTCGCTGACCAGGTCGACGACCCCGCCGATCTGCTGTGACTTCTCGCCCAGCGAGAGCATGTGCTGCACGATCTGATCAACCTGGGTCCGGATCGCGGCGATCGACTGCCGGGTCTGGTCGATCGTCGCGTCGCCGTTCTGGGCGGCGTCCGCGGTCTCCTCGGCGATCTTCGCGACCCGCTGGGCGCTGTCGGCGATCTGCCGCGAGGTGATCAGCAGTTCGCTGATTGTCGTGGTGATCTCGTTGATGGCGCCGGCCTGGTCGCGGCCGCCGGTGGCCTGCTGGGTGGCCGCCGCCTCCAGCTGCGCCGACGAGCTCTGGATGTGCCCGATGGCCGAGCCGACCTGGCGCCGCAGCCGCCGGTTGAGCCGCAGCGCGATCACGCCGGCCGAGACGATGGACAGCAGACCCAGTCCGCAGACGACGGCGATGGCCTGCACGGACTGCCGCGACGCCGCCTTGTTGGCCTTCGCCGCGTCGGCCTGCACCCGGGAGATGAGGTCGGCGATGGCCTGTTGCAGAGCGCGCCGGGCCGGGCCGACCTCGGTCGCGTTGAGTTGCGAGATGTTCTGCAGGTTCGTGATCGTCTTGCGCCGCTGCAGCGTGGGTTCGAGGACGGCGGCGTACGCGGTCTCGGCCTGGGCGACCTTGTCGAGCATGGCGAGCCGGCCGGGATCGGTGAACACGTCGCGCAGATTGCTGATCTTGCTGAGGAAGAGCTCCCGGTTGCTGGTGACGGCGGCCAGGTTGGTCTCCGCTCCGGTGAGCAGGTAGGCCCGGTAGTCACCGATGCGCTGTTCGGCGATCGTGCTCAGCTGCTGGGTGTCGAACAGTTCGCGGCTCGTCGAGGCGATGACGTCGTCCTTGCTGTTCGTCACCGTTGTCAACGCGCCCGCGGACGCCGCACCCATGAGCACGGTCAGGCCGACGGTCAGCACGAAGCCGCCGACGAGCTTGCTGCTGAAGGTGCTCCCGGACTTCATCACTGCTACTCCCCAGCGTTTTGTCATACCGGCTGCCGTTCGTGCCTGCTGGTCCTTTTCGAGAGCTAAACCTCGTCGGGATCAGCATCCCGGAGACGCGGGTCCGCCGTGGCGGATTGGGGGCAGTGACGGCGCTCCATACGGTTCGCGATTTCGTCATCCAACTGTCATGTGACAGCGGATCAGCCGCGGCACGGTGGGGTAAGGCTGAGATCAGTTGAGCGTCCCGGATCAGCGATCGTTCGAGCGGGGGAGACCTCCGATGACACTTTTCGCCCTTGAGGACCGCCCGTGACCGCCCTCTCCGTCGCCGGTGGCGCGGGCGTTCACCTGATCTGTGACGACTGCGGCCTGATGGCGGCCGCCGGTGGCTGCGGCCTGCAGGACACCAACGTCGTCTATGTCGCCGCGTCCGCGATCGGCTGGACCGGACCGGCGTTCGCCCGCGGCCCGCACCGATGCCCGTCCTGCGCCACCGTTCCGTCGCCGCGCCGGCACCCGGAATCCGCCACGGCGGGCGGTGAGTCCGCCGCGGCGGACGGTGAGGTGTCGCTCGAGGTCCGCGCCTCGGTGGCGCTGGTCCGCGTGTCGGGCAACCTCGGCGAGGAGACCGCCGCGCACCTTCAGGCGGTGCTGGAACGCGCGGTCGCGGCACGACGGGCGGTCGTTGTCGACCTCACGATGGCCGGCCGGGTCGATCAGGCCGGGCTGAGGCCTTTGGTACGGGCTGGGAGCGCTGCCCGTCACCGTGGCGGTGAGGTGCTTCTCGCCGCTCCGCCGAGGCTGTTGCGCGGTGCCCTGCGCCTGATGGGCCTGCACCGGTCCCTGCGGGTGTTCGGCAGCGTTCAGCAGGCGATCACCGCGGCCGGCGCCTGGCCGGTGGCCCAGCGAAGGCGAGACATCGCGTAACCAAGCAGCCGCAGCGGGACATCGCATAACCAAGCAGCCGCGATGAGCCGGTCTGATGATCCGCCGCGGTGAAGAGCCGCCACGGTGAGAGGGCAGATCAGGCCGGCGGTGCCGCCGAGGTGCGCCGGGTGACAAGGCTGGGGGAGAGCTTCACCTGAACGGCGGCCCGATCGGTGTCGGCGATGCGGTCGAGCAGCAGCCGGGCGGCGTTCGCGCCGATCTGATGCCCGGCCTGGTCGACAGTGGTCAGGGAGATCGGGCCGAACGCCGCGAACGTGGTGTTGTCGTAACCCGCGACGGAGATGTCGCCCGGCACGGACAGGCCGGCTTCGGTGAGGGCGTCCAGCACCCCCATGGCCACGATGTCCGCGCCGGCGAAGATGGCCGTCGGCCGGACCGGCCGCTCCAGCAGCTGTTTCGCGCCGAGATAGCCACCCTGCTGGGTGTAGGTGGTGGAGGCGATGTCGATGTGCCCGGCGAGGCCGTGTTGGTGCATCGCGTGGCGGTACCCGTCGGCGCGGACGGCGTTGGGCATCTCGGTGAGGCGTACCGGATCGGTTTCCAGGTGTTCGATATGGGCGATGTGGCGGTGACCGAGCGCGGCGAAGTGCGCCACGATCAGGCCGGCACCGGTGAAGTCGTCGTCGGCGACGGTGTCGTAGGCGGGTGAGTTGCCGTGCCGGCCGACGACGACGGTCGGCACCGTGTGGGCGATGCGCTCGAGGCGCTGCCGGGAGCTGAGCGGGGCGATGAGGATGACGCCGTCCATGTTGCGGTCGATCATCGCGTCGGTGACGTGGGCCTCGGCGGGCTCGTCGTTGCAGGCGGAGGCGATCAGCACCTGGTAGTCGGTGCCGCCGAGCTGAGCGTTGACGCCGTCGAGGATGTCGGCGAAGAACGGGTTGCGCAGGTCGGGCAGCATCACACCGATGGTGTAGGTCTGGCCGCGCAGCCCGCGCGCGGACGCCGAGGGACGGTATCCGAGTTCGTCGATCGCGGCGCGTACCTTGGTCTGCATCTCCGGACTGGCGCCGTAGGCGTTGCGCAGCACCTTGGACACGGCGGTGGTCGAGACCCCCGCGTGCCTGGCCACGTCGACGATGGTGACCCGGCGCGTCGGCGCTGAACCTCTCGGCATGCGAACTCCTTGACCTGGGGAACGTTACCCAGTCTAAGGACCCCACCGGCTTGTGATCAAGGCATGCGGCTGGCTGCGGTGATCCAGATCGCCTCTTGACGCTCGTTGGCATCTGCTCTTAGTGTCGGCGAAACATCTTGGAAAACGTTACCCACATCTCACATCGCCATCCCGATGCCGCTGTGGGTCGCGGCCCCTCACCGTTCGCATCTTCGCTGCCGGCACTGCTGGCCCTGCGCTATGAAACGATTCAACGAAGTGGGTTCCCCCGTGACACTCGACGTGAAAGAGCGGCTCTCGCCACCGGTGGCGGCCGCACCGAGGCGCCGGCAGTACGGTGCGCCACCCTGGTGGTTCGTCGTCCCCGCGCTGCTCTTGTTCGCCTTCGTCGTGCTGGTGCCCAGCGCGCGGGGCGTGTACTACGCCTTCACCGACTGGGACGGACTCGACCCCGCGTTCGCGTTCATCGGCCTGGACAACTTCGCCGCCATGGCCGACGACCCGGATGCCCTTCAGGCCGTCTGGCACACGCTGCTCATCGCGGTCGCGATCACCGTCATCCAGAACGGCATCGGCCTGCTGCTCGCCCTCGGCGTCAATTCGGTGATCAAGAGCCGGAACTTCCTGCGGGTGCTGCTGTTCGCCCCCGCGGTGGTCACGCCGATCGTCACCGCCTATCTGTGGCGCAACCTGCTCGGTCCGGACGGCGCCGTGAACAGCCTGTTCAGCGCCGTCGGGCTGGACTCCTGGCGGCAGGACTGGCTCGGTGACCCGGACCTGGCGCTGTGGATGGTCGTCCTGGTCGTGGTCTGGCAGTTCGCCGGCTACTCCATGGTCATCTTCCTGGCCGGACTGCAAGCGGTGCCCCGTGAGATCTACGAGGCCGCCGCCATCGACGGCAGCGGGCCGTTCCGCCGCTTCTGGTCGATCGTCCGGCCGCTGCTCGCCCCCGCGATCACGATCAACCTGATGCTGTCGATCATCGGCGGGATCAAGCTGTTCGACCAGGTGTACGCGCTGACCGGCGGCGGCCCCGGCCACGCGACCGACACCATCTCGACGCTCATCTACAAGGACGCCTTCACGCTCGGCGAGTTCGGCTACAGCATCGCCCTCGCCGTCGTCCTGACAGTCATCGTCGCGATCGCCTCCGCCGGCCAGTACGCCGTGCTGTCCCGCAACGAGAGGGCGGCGTCATGAGAGGCAACGAGGGCGGCGTCATGAACGGCAACGAGAGGGCGGCGTCATGAACCGCTACACCAAGCGCACCTTCCTGCTGGAAATGCTGATGATCGCGGTCGCCATCGTCTTCGCGTTCCCGGTGTACGTACTGATCAACCTGGCGATCCGGGCACCGTCCGACTCGTCGTCGCCGATCGCCCCGACCAGTTCCCCGACGTTCGACAACTTCACCCAGGCCTGGCAGGAGGCCGGCCTCGGCGGCGCCCTGATCAACAGCGTCGTGGTCACCGCGGTCAGCGTGCTGATCGTGCTCACGGTCTCGTCGCTCGCCGCCTACCCCCTGGCCCGGTCGACCGCGCACTGGTCCCGCGGCACCTTCCTGCTCATCATGCTCGGGCTGATCCTGCCGTTCCAGCTGGCCGCGCTGCCGCTCTACCAGACGGTCCGCGACCTGGGCCTGCTCGGCTCGGTCTGGTCACTGGTGCTGTTCTACGCCGGACTCCAGGTGCCGTTCACGACGTTCCTCTACGTCGGGTTCCTGCGAGCGCTGCCCCGCGACTTCGAGGACGCCGCCGCGATCGACGGCTGCACCCCGCTGAACACCTTCCGCTACGTCGTCCTGCCGATGCTCAAGCCGATCACGGTGACCGCGCTGGTGCTCAACACGGTGAGCATCTGGAACGACTTCTTCACCCCGCTGCTCTACCTCAGCGGCAGCGACCAGCAGACCATGCCGGTCGCGGTGGCCGGGTTCGTCGGCCAGTTCGTCTCCGACTGGAACCTGATCTTCGCCGCCCTGCTGATCAGCATCGTGCCCGTTCTCGCGGTCTACCTCTCGCTGCAGCGCAGCATCATCAACGGATTCGCCGGAGGGCTGAAGGGATGACCCCCTACGACCTGCAGACCGAACAGCGCACCGAGCCACTCGGTCTCGGCGAACCGCAGCCGCGGCTGTCGTGGAAGCTGGACAGTGAGCGGCGCGGCGCGGCACAGAGCGCCTACCGCATCACCGCCACCCTGGACGGCGAGCAGATCTGGGACACCGGCCGCCGGGAGTCCGGCGAGACGCTGCTGATCGGCTGGGAGGGCCCGGCCCTGCGGTCGGCGACCCGCTACCAGTGGTGCGTCGAGGTCTGGGACGAGGCCGGCGAGAAGACACAGGCGGAGACCTGGTTCGAGACCGGTCTGCTGAACCGCGACGAGTGGACCGGTGTGTGGATCGGCCGGGACCCGGTACGGCTCCCGCCGGTCGACCCGCCCACCGACGAGTACCTCACCACCCCGCAGCCGGAGGAGGCCCCGCTCTACCTGCGGCACGAGTTCGAGCTGCCCTGCGAGGTGGTGCGGGCCCGGCTGTACGCCACCGCCCGCGGCGTCTACGAGGCGGAGCTCAACGGCACCCGCGTCGGCGACGTGGAGCTGGCCCCGGGCTGGACCGAGTACCACCGGCGGATCCAGTACCAGACCTACGACGTCACCGAGCAGCTGCGAGCGGGCGGCAACGTCCTCGGCGCGACCGTCGCCGACGGCTGGTGGAGCGGCTACGTCGGTTTCGACGCCCGCCGGCCCGCCCGGCACTACGGCGAGGCACCGCAGTTCCTGGCACAGCTGGTGGCCGACCTCGCCGACGGATCACAGCGGGTGATCACCACCGGGGACGGCTGGACCGAGCACGACGGTCCGATCCGCTCCGCCGACCTGATGATGGGCGAGTACGTCGACGCCCGCCTCGACGCTCCCGCCGAGCACCGCCCGGTCGTGGTGCTCGACACCGAACCCGGGCCGCTGGTCGCCGAGCCGGACGTCCCGATCCGGGTCACCGCTGACCTGCCCGCGGTCGCCGTCACCGCGCACGGCCCCGATCGGTATCTCGTGGACTTCGGGCAGAACCTGGTCGGCCGGGTCCGCCTCCGGATCCGTGGTGCCTCGCGAGGGCAGCGGGTCGTGCTGCGCCACGCCGAGGTGCTCACCGGGGAGGGTGAGCTCTACACCGAGAACCTTCGCCGGGCGGCGGCGGTTGACACGTACATCTGCTCGGGTCTTGATCTTGAATGGTTCGAACCGCGATTCACCTTCCACGGCTTCCGCTATGTGGAGATCTCCGGTTGCCCGGGAGGGCTGACCGAGGGCGACGTGACGGCCCGGGTGCTGCACAACGACCTGCCGTGGACCGGCCGGTTCGAGTGCTCGGACCCGATGGTCAACCAGCTGCACACCAACATCCGCTGGGGTCAGCGCGGCAACTTCGTCGGCGTGCCGACCGACTGCCCGCAGCGTGACGAGCGGCTCGGATGGCTCGCCGACGCGCAGGTGTTCGCGCCGACGGCGACCCGCAACGCCGACGTCTCCGCGTTCTTCGCCCGCTGGCTGCACGACGTCATGGACGGCCAGAACGACGACGGCGCGTTCCGCGACGTCGCGCCGATCATCGCCTTCGAACGCGAGGGCGCCCCGGCCTGGGGCGACGCCGGCGTGATCATCCCGTGGCTGATGTGGCGCGCCTACGGCGACCGTCGTGTCCTCGAGCGGTCCTTCGACGCGATGGTGGCCTGGATCGAGCACATCCGCCGGCACAACCCGGACCTGCTCTGGCAGCACCGCACCGGTAACTCGTACGGTGACTGGCTGCAGGTCGACGCGGAGACGCCGCGTGACGTCCTCGCCACCGCCTACTTCGCGCGCAGTACCGAGATCGTCGCGGACGCGGCCGGCGTGCTGGGCCGCACCGGCGAAGCCGCGTCTCTGAGAGAACTGCACGCCGCGATCAAGGATGCCTTCGCCGACGCCTACGTCGGTGACGACGGCAGCGTCAAGGGCGGCACCCAGACGGCCTACCTGCTCGCGCTCGGCTTCGGCCTGCTCCCGGCCGGCCTGGTCGATGCGGCCGCCGGGCACCTGGCGGCCGACGTCGAGAGCCGCGGCAACCGGCTGACCACCGGGTTCGTCGGCGTGCCGCTGCTCTGCCCGGTCCTGTCCGAGCACGGCCGCAGCGATCTGGCCTACGCGCTGCTGCACCAGGACGAGTACCCGTCCTGGGGTTACTCGATCCGGCAGGGCGCCACCACCATCTGGGAGCGGTGGGACGGCTGGACCGAGCAGCACGGGTTCCAGTCCGCCGCGATGAACTCGTTCAACCACTACAGCCTCGGCAGCGTCGGCGACTGGCTCTACGGCCGGGTGGCCGGCATCGACCAGACCGCTGACTCGGTCGCCTACTCCAAGCTGCTGCTGCGCCCGACCCCCGATCCGACCGGCCGGCTCACCTGGGCCCGCGCCGAGCAGCAGACCGCACGCGGGCTCGCCGCCTGCGGCTGGTCCACCGAAGACGGCCGGCTGACCGTGACCGCCACGGTGCCGCCGGGATGCACCGCCCTGCTGGAGGTACCCGCCGGTGTTCGCGAGAGCGACGCCATCGGGGTTCTCCGGGCCGAACCGTCCGCCGCCGGGGTCACCCTGCGGCTGGCGTCCGGCAGTTACACCTTCACCGCCTCCGCCTGATCCCTCCCTCCTCAGGAGAAGCCATGAAATCACGCAAGTTGACGGCCGTCGCCGCCGCGATGACCGCCGCCACCCTTCTGGCCGCCTGCAGCAGCGGCACCAACGCCGGCTCCGACGGCGGCGAGGACAACAAGACCCTCACCATCGCCTCGGTCGACCAGGGCTCCGTCGAGAAGGTCGTCGACGCCTTCAAGGCCGCCAACCCCGGTATCACCGTCAACCTCACCACCAGCGGCGCCGACCAGTACCAGCAGCAGATTCGGACCCAGCTGGCGTCCGGCACCGCGCCCGACGTGATGACCGTGTGGCCGGGCAACGGCAACCCGGGTGCCACGTACGTCATCGCCAAGCCCGGCTACCTGCTCGACCTGTCCGACCAGCCGTGGGCCGCGAAGCTGCCGGACTCGTTCAAGAAGGTCGCCCAGTACGAGGGCAAGACGTACAACGCGCTGTTCGGCCTCAACGGCATCGGCGCTGTCTACAACGACGAGGCCCTGAGCAAGTCCGGCCTGACCGCACCGGCCACCTGGTCCGACCTGATCACCTTCTGCAAGGCCGCCGCGGGCAAGGGCACCCCGGCGTTCGCCCTGGGCATCCAGGACAACTGGGTCACCCAGCTGGTGCTCTACGGATTGGTCGCCACCACCGTCTACGGCCCCGACAAGGACTTCGACACCAAGCTGGCGGGCGGGCAGACCACGTTCGCCGGTTCGCAGTGGACCACAGCGATGGCCAAGTACCAGGAGATGGAGGGCGCCGGCTGCTTCCAGAAGGACCCGCTGGGCACCAGTTACGAGGCCAGCCAGACCCTCGCGGCGACCGGTAAGACGCTCGGCATCATCCAGGGCAACTGGATCATCAGCCTGCTCAAGACGAAGAACCCGAGCGGCAAGTTCACCATGAAGGCGCTGCCGGCCACCGACAACCCGGCCGAGTTCATCATGCCGGCGGCGGCGGGTGCCGGGTACGGCGTCAACGCCAAGGCGAAGAACAAGGAGCTCGCGCTCAAGTTCGTCACGTTCGTCATGTCGCCGGAGGGCATGAAACTGTTCAACGAGACGCAGGGCAGCCTGCCCACCCTGCCGGACGCCGGCACCACCGTCGACCCGGGCCTGGCCGAGCTGACCACGTTCGTCAAGGACAACCGCACCGTCCCGTTCATGGACCAGCTGTGGCCGAACGCCAAGGTGCAGCAGACCATGCTCAGCGGCCTCCAGGAGGTCTTCAGTGACCAGGCCACCGCCGCTGACGTGCTGAAGGACATGGACACCGATTACAAGGCCGGCGCCTGATGAAGAAACTCACCGCACTGGGAGTCTCCCTGATCCTCACCACCTCCACCGTGCTCGCCGCCTCACCGGCCGAGGCCACCGGTCCCGCGGTGCGGGTCGTCGACCTGCGTGTCGACGGCCGGCCCGACCAGCCGATCGGCCTGGACAACCCGAATCCGCTGCTCAGCTGGCGGTTCGCGGAGACCCGCTCGGCGGCAGCCGACCGGCAGACCGCCTATCAGATTCAGGTGCGCGACCTCGGCCGCAACCGGTTGCTCTGGGACTCCGGCAAGATCAATTCAACGATCCAGTCCGGCGTACGGTACGGCGGCCGGGCACTCACCTCACAGCAGCGCCTCGTCTGGCAGGTCCGGGCCTGGGGTGCCGACAAGCGGGCCTCCGACTGGAGCAGGCCGTCCACCTGGGAGATGGGCCTGCTGGAGCAGTCCGACTGGGGCTCGGCGAAGTGGATCGAGTATCCGGAGCGGTCCGAGAACCAGCCGATGCCGATCTTCGCCCGGCAGTTCGACGTCGACCGGCGCCGTAAGGTCAGCCACGCGCGGCTCTACCTGTCCGGCGTCGGCATGCACCTGCCGAGCGTCAACGGCCGCCAGCTGACCAGCGAGGTCCTGGCGCCCGGCTACTCGAACTACCAGCTGTCCAGCGAGTACCGGGCCTACGACATCACCGGTGAGCTGCGTAAGGGTGGCAACACCGTCGGGGTCGAGCTGGGCAACGGGCCGGCGTACGTGCGGCGCAGTGTCACCAACCCGGCGGTGGGGCGGACCGCGCCGTACTCGTGGTGGCAGAGCCAGCTCAAGGGCAATGGTGCGCTCACCGCCGACGCCGAAGCGGGCGCGACCACGGTCCAGCTGACCGCCGTCACCGGGTACCACGTCGGCGGCACGATCAACGTCGACACCGGTGCCGGCGGCGACAACCTGGAATCGCGGACGATCACCGCGATCGGTGAGGGCGTCATCTCCTTCACCCCCGGGCTGTCGAAGCCGCACCTGGCCGGTGCCACGGTGACCGGCTCCGGCAACAACATCGCCGCGAGCGATGCGAGCGCCGGTGCGGCCGTGACACCTCGGTTGATCGCCCGGCTCGAAGTCTCGTACACCGACGGTCGTAAAAGCGTTGTGGTCACGGACCGTGAGTGGCGCACCGCGCTGGGCCCACTCGTGACCGATGCCTGGTATTCCGGCAGTGACCACGACGCCCGCCGCGAGCAGCCCGGATGGGACAGTGCCGACGCGAACCTGTCGGCGTCCGCGAAGCGGCGCGACGGCAGCCCCACCGGATGGATCGCGGCCGGGATCGCCCCGCCGCCGAACCTGGCGACCAAGCTGGTCGGGCGCACCGCGCCGCCGATCACGATCGCCGAGACGTTCCGGCCGAAAACGATCACCAACCCGGTGCCCGGCACCTGGGTGTTCGACTTCGGTCAGAACATCGTCGGGCTGCCCCAGCTGAAACTGCGGCCGGGCGTGCCCGCCGGTACGACGATCCGGGTGTCACCTGCCGAATCCCTCGCGGCGGACGGCACGGTGGACCAGGCGTCGCTGAAGGGTGGCGGCGGCAGCCGGGGCGTCGACCTGTTCAACACCTACACCACCGCCGGGCTGCGCGGCGGGGAGACCTGGCGGCCGGACTTCAACTACTTCGGCATGCAGTGGGTGCAGGTCACCGGGCTGCCCGCGGACTACGTACCGGCGAAGGACACGATCACCGGCCTGCGCGTGCAGGCCGACACCCCGGTCGCCGGCAGTGTCGTCACGTCGAACGCCCGGGTCAACCGGATCCACGACATGGCCTGGTACTCGTTCGCCGGCAACATCATGAGCGTCTTCACCGACTGCCCGGGCCGGGAGAAGCTGTCCTACCCGGCGGACTACACGATGCCGATGGGCTCGATCCACCGGAACTTCGACCTGTCGGCCTACCTGCGCACCCACGAGCGGCACCTGGTCGAGGGCCAGTCCCTGGCGGACACCCCGATGTTCGGCAACGTCGCGCTCAAGACACCGGTCTACGACTGGGGCTACACGGGCCGCTTCGGCGACGAGATCAACTGGGGCAACGCGATCATCCTGGTGCCGGGCTTCCTGCGGCAGCTCTACGGCGACACCGAGACCGCGGCCCGCTACTACGAGCCGATGGTGCGGTTCGCCGACTACATCGCGCGGCAGAAGGCGGTCGGCAACATCGTCGACGCGGCGCTGGCCGACTGGGTGTCGGCCGAGCCGGTCTCCGGCCGGATCACCGGCACCTGGGGCTACTACGTGATGATCAAGGAGCTGGCCGAGCTGGCCCGGCTGACCGGGCATCAGGGCGACGCGGTCAAGTACACCGCGCTGGCCGCCGACATCAAGACGGCGTTCAACAACGCCTTCTACAACAACACGCTGCGCCGCTACACCGCCGACGGCAACGCCGGAACCACCGGCGCATCGCAGACCGCGCAGGCGCTGGCGCTCGACGCCGGCCTGGTCCCGGACTCCGAGCGGCAGGCAGTCCTCGACGCCCTGGTTGAGCTGATCCAGGCGTTCCACCCGAACGGCGACGGCCCACACTTCAGCGGCGGCACCATCGGCATGGCCCCAACCGTGCGGGCGCTGTCCGCCGGCGGCCGTGACGACGTGCTGTGGGATCTGATCCAGGAAGACGAGCAGCCCAGTTACGGCTACTTCATGGAGTCGACAGTCGCGAACCCGGGCGGCATGACGACCATGGGGGAGCGGTGGAACCGGGGCGACTCGAAGAACCACATGATCCTCGCCCAGATCGAGGAGTGGTTCCACGCCGGGCTGGCCGGCATCCGCGCCGCCGAGGGCACCACCGCCTACCGTGAGCTGGTCATCCAGCCCAAGGTGGTCGGTGACCTGACGTTCGTGAAGGGCAGTTACACCACACCGCAGGGCGAGTCCCGCTCGGAGTGGAAGCGTGACGGCGACCGGCTGCGGCTGACCGTCACCGTGCCGCCCAACACGACCGCCACCGTGCATGTGCCCACCCTGGGCGGCAAGGTGGCCGGCACACCGCACCGCGCCACGTTCGTGCGGATCGACGGAGGCTACGCCGTCTATCGGGTGCCGCCGGGCACCTACACCTTCACCACCCGGTGATCGAGAGAGGCCCGGTCCGCGGGCCGGGCCTCTCCTCTCGGAAGGACTCGCGTGCGGTTCCCGGACGGCTTTCTGTGGGGCAGCGCCACCTCGGCACACCAGGTCGAGGGCGGCAACACCAACAACGACTGGTGGGACTTCGAACATCACCCCGCGTCGGCCGCGCAGACGTCGTCCGGCGACGGCATAGATCATTTTCATCGGTACGCCGACGACTTCGCACTTCTCCGATCGCTGGGACACAACACCCACCGGCTGTCGCTCGAATGGTCCCGGATCGAACCGGCACCCGGCGAGTTCAGCCGCGCCGCCATCGCCCACTACCGGCGGGTGCTCACCGCGCTCGCCGAGACCGGGATGACCGCCTTCGTCACCCTGCACCACTTCACGCTGCCGCGCTGGTTCGCGGCCCGCGGTGGCTGGCTCGCGCCCGACGCGATCGAGGCGTTCGCCCGCTACTGCCGCCGGGTCGTCGCGGAGCTCGGTGACCTCATGCCGTACGTCTGCACCATCAACGAACCGCAGATGATCGCCCTGCACGGCTACCTCGAGGGCTACCACCCGCCCGGCCTCACCAACCCGGTCCTGTGGAAACGCGTCGGCGGGGTGCTCCTCGACGCACACCGGGCCGCCGTCGACGCGGTGCACGCCGTTGGCGACTCCCTTGCCGGGCTCGCCGTGCAGCTGCCGCTGCTCGCCCCCGCCCGCGACGACGACGCCTGCCAAGCGCTGTACCGGCTCATGCGGTACGAGATCGTCGACCGCTATCTCGACGATCCCGGCGGCGACTGGCTCGGCGTGCAGTACTACCGCAAGCAGTGGGTCGACCCGGCCTCACCGACCTGGTTCGGCACGCCGCCGCCCGGCATCCCGCTCACCCAGATGGGCTGGGCGGTCCACCCCGACGGGCTGCGCGAGATGCTGCACCGGGCCGCCTCCACAGGGTTGCCGCTCTACGTCACCGAGAACGGCATCGCCACCGAGGACGACACCGAGCGCCTCACCTACCTCATGAACCACCTCGCCGCGGTTGCCCGAGCACGTGCCGAAGGCGTAGATGTACGTGGATACCTTCACTGGTCCGCCTTCGACAACTTCGAATGGAGCGAGGGTTACCGGCCCCGCTTCGGCCTGATCGCCGTCGACGACGACTTCACCCGCGTCCCGAAACCCAGCGCACACGCCTTCGCCCGCATCGCCCGTACCGGACAGCTGCCGTCCCGATAGATCCGGAGGTCACAGTGATCCGAAAGCTCACCACCCTCCTGCTTGCCACCGCCCTGGTCACCGGGTTGTCGCCCGGTGTCGCCACCGCGGCACCAGCCGCGACCCACTACACCGGAGCCCTGCGCGACGGCGGGAGCTGGGTCGCCGACGTGCCTGCCCGCTGGAACGGCACCCTCGTCCTGTTCAGCCACGGGTTCGGGGCGCTGGAAGCCATCGACGCACCGAATCCCCAGGTGCGGCAGGCGATGCTCGACCGCGGTTACGCCCTGGTCGGCTCGTCCTACGACCCGAACGGCTCGATGTGGGCGTTGAAGAGCGCCACCCGCGATCAGTTCGAGAGTCTGGCCGCGATCACCCGCGTCATCGGCCGGCCCCGGCTCACCCTCGCCCTGGGCAGCTCGATGGGTGGGCTCGTCAGCGGGCAGGAGGCGCAGACGGCGGGGCGGCGCCTCGACGGTGCGGTCTCCATGTGCGGGCTGATGGGCGGCGGGATCAACCTCAACAACTATCAGCTCGACGGCTCGTACGCCCTGAACCAGCTGTTGCGTCCGGCGGAGCCGGTCAAGCTCGTCAACTATGCGAGCCCTGCCGAAGGGGCGACGGCGGCGGCGCAGCTCTCCGCGTCCGCCACGGCGGCTCGCGGGACGGCTGAGGGGCGAGCCCGGGTCGCGCTCGCTACGGCCCTGCTCAACATGCCGACGTGGTCTGCCGGTCAGCCTTCGCCGCCGGGACCGAGGGACGCGCCGGGGATCGCCGCTGCCCAGTACGAGTGGCTTGTCGCGACGCTGCCGTTCATCATGCCGGCGCGATACTTCATCGAGCTGTCGGCGGGTGGCAACGCGTCCTGGAACGCGGGGGTGGATTATGCGGCGCTGCTCCAGCGGTCGCCGCACCGCGACACGGTGCGGGCTCTCTATCGGAATGCGGGCGCTGACCTGCGCGCTGACCTCGCCGAGCTCACCCGGCACGCTGCGGTTCGTCCTGACCCGGCGGCGCTGCGCAGCCTCGCCCGGACGTCGACTCTGAGCGGGCACCTGGACGTGCCCAACCTGACCATGCACACGCTGTACGACCAGCTCGCGCCGGTGGAGTTCGAGGAGCAGTACGCGCGGCAGGTGCGGGCTGCCGGAGATCAACATCTGCTGCGGCAGGCGTATGTGGCGCGGCGGGGGCATTGCGCGTTCACGCCGAGCGAGATCATCGCGGCGGTGCGGGCTGTTGAGCGGCGGGCTGTGACCGGGCGGTGGGGGTGGGGCGCTACCGCCCGCCACCTGCAGGCGGATGCGGAAGGGCTCGGGCTGGGGGACGCCCCGGCGTTCGTCGACTACCGGCCGGGGCGCTTCGTGAACGACCGCCGCTGGCCGCCAGCTGGGCACCAGGGCACCAGCTGGTCGTGAGCTGCGTGTTTTCGGGCCGGAGGCACCCCTGGGCGCCAGCTGGGCGTGAGGGGGGTGTTTCCGGGCCGGAGGCACCCCTGGGGGCCAGCTGGGCGTGAGGGGGGTGTTTTCGGGCCGGAGGCACCCCTGGGCACCAGCTGGTCGTGAGCGGCGTGTTTTCGGGCCGGAGGCACCCCTGGGGGCCAGCTGGGTGGGGCGGCTGGGCGTGAGGGGGGTTATGGAGGGCCGTCGGTGTCGAGGCCGCCGGTCCAGCGGCTGGGGCTCTCCGTCTCGCCGTCCGGGTCGTCGGCTGTGACCTCGGTGGACTCGTGCTCCTCGGCGAAGTCGCCGGTGTCGTCGTCGGGATCCCCGATGGGCTCCATGGCGTCCTCCCGGTAGGTGTTGTGGTGTGCGGCTACCCGGGCGGTGGGGTGGTAAACGGAACGGCTCCGTTTACCGGCCAGCCGATGGGGAAGCCGCGAGACATGTCCGATGGCACGTAACTCGATCTGCGTACGGAATGAAGGAAAGCGGAACGTCACGCTGAGTTGCAGGGGAAGTCGAAGCTTGAGGCGAGGGGTGGTTCGGTGTCGCGACGCGACGTGGTGGTGATCGGTGGGTCCGCCGGGGTCCATGCCGCCCTGCGTAAGCTGCTGTCGCGCCTGCCCGCGGACCTGCCGGCGGCGGTACTCGTGGTGACCCACCTGCCGCCGGGTGCGCGCAGCACGCTGGCCGAGACGCTCGCGAAGGACTCGGTGCTGCCCGTGGTCACCGCTACGGACGGTGAGCGGTTGCGGGCCGGGCGGGTGTACGTGGCGGTTCCGGACCGGCATCTTGTCATCGGCGCGAACGATGTGCTGCGTCTCAGCACCGGCCCGAGGGAGAATCGGGCGAGGCCCGCCGTGGACGCGCTGTTCCGTGCGGCAGCCCGCTGGTGCGGGCCCCGAGTTGTCGGCGTGGTGCTGTCCGGGAGCCTCGACGACGGAGCAGCCGGCCTCGCCGCGGTGGCGGCGCACGGTGGCGCGGCGCTGGTCCAGGACCCGGTGGAGGCACGCTTCGCCGGTATGCCGCAGGCGGCGCTGGTGGCTGTCCCGTCCGCGGTGGCCGCCCCGGCGGCTGAACTGGCCCGGCTCATCGCTTTGCGCGCCGGGCAGCAGGTCGACGATGCGGAGGAGCCGGACGAGGCGTTGATCTGGGAGACGGACATGGTGGCTGACGGCCGTACGGATGCGGGCCATCCGCAGCGACCGGCCGCGCTGGGGTGCCCAGAGTGCGGAGGTGGCATGTACGAGGTGCGCACCGGCGCGGCTGTCCACTACGTGTGCCATGTCGGGCACTCGTGGTCGCCGCAGGCGTTCATCGCCGCCTCCGACGACGGCATCGAGGAGGCGCTGTGGACGGCGATCAGCGCGATGGAGGAGAAGGCCACGGTGTTGCGGGACCAGGCGGCCCGGGTGGGCGGTATCGAGTACGAGGCCGAGCTGGAACGGGTCCGGCGCTCCATCACGGTCCTGCGTGGTCAGCTCGTGGGCGAAAGCGATCACGCGGCGGCTTCCTGACGCAGCGGGCTGATCGGTCAGGAGGTGGCTTCGGCTTTGGCCATAGCGCCCGCGATGACCACCTCGAGACAGTCGCGGAACAGGTCGTCCACGGTACGCCCGGGTTGGAAGTATTCGGTGATCGCGGCCACGACGGTCGGGTGTTGCTCGGCGAATGCCGCCATGTCGAAGTCTTTCAGCGTTTCGGGGTCCGGGCGGGTGGCCTGTTCCTCGAGGACGTGACCGAACGTGAAGCGCTCGACGGTCAGGACGATCACGCGGGCCTGTCGCAACGGAATGCCGCGCGCGACCAGCGCGCTCATGGCCAGTTCGGAGATCGCCGCCATCGTGCGGGAGAGCTGGGAGGCGGAGACGACCCGGGCGCCGTCGGGATGAGCGAGCAGCGCTCGGCGCAGCCGCTGGGCGAGGTCGCTCAACCAGTCGCGCCAGTGTTGGTCCGGTTCGGGCGGTGACATGTCGCCGAACTCCTGGTCGAGGATCGCGTCCGCGACCGCGGTGACCAGCGCCGCCTTGTTGGGCACGTGCCAGTAGAGGGTCGGCGATTGCACACCGAGCCGTGCGGCGAGTTTGCGGGTCGTCACGCCGTCGAGACCTTGGGCGTCCAGCAGGGCGACGGCCTCGGCGACGATCCGCTGTCGATCCAGCGTCAATGTTGGTACCTCCACCATCACTCTATCAGTGCTAGAGTCTCTCTATCACTGATAGAGAGGGAGAGGTGGATGACAAACAAACGCTCGATCGGCGGCCTGCTGCACAGGGCGACACACCGCGTTCCCGGAGCCCCCGCGCACGCCGAGCGGCCGGCTGGACACCAGGGCGCGACGGCCCACGCCCGCGCGTTGCGTCGCGGTCCCGTCCCGCAAACTTCGTGGAACCACTCGCCGGCGCGCCCTCCCCGGTTCCTGCCGGCCTGGCAGCGCTGGATCGCGGCCATGCTCGGCCGGGAGCTGTCATGAAGGCGGCGGTGTTGCACCAGGTCGGCAGTGTCCCCCGCTACGAGGACTTCCCGGATCCCGTTGCCGGCGACGGCGAGGTGGTCATCGAGGTGAAGGCGGTCGCGGTCGAGAACGTCGACAAGCAGATCGCGGCCGGCACGCATTACGCGAGCGGGCAGTACACCGCACAGTTGCCGGCGATTCCCGCCTTCGACGGCATCGGCGCGCTGCCGGACGGCACCCTGGTCGGGTTCGGCAATCCCCGCCGGCCCTACGGCGCGCTCGCCGAGAAGACGGTGGTGCCCGAGGGCGCCTACATACCGATCGCAGAGGGCATCGATCCCGCGACAGCGACCGTACTGGGCACGGCGATCACCGGCATGTCCATCAAGACCGCCGCCGGCTTCGTGCCGGGCGAGACCGTACTCGTGCAGGGCGCCACCGGGGTCGCGGGGCGACTGGCGGTGAAGGTCGCCCGACTGCTCGGCGCCGGACGGATCATCGCGACCGGCCGCGACACCGACCAGTTGCACCAGGTGCAGGCCCTCGGCGCCGACGAGGTGATCAACACCGCCGTGGCGGACGAAGCGCTGACTCAGGCGTACCTCGACGCCAAGGGAGACGGCTACGACGTCGTGCTGGACTACCTCTGGGGGCGGCCCACCGAGATCCTGCTGAGATCGTTGGTCCCGCAGTCGTTCGCGTTCCACAAACCGACCCGGCTGGTCCAGATCGGCGAGTCGGCCGGTGCCGCGCTCGCACTCACCGCGGAGGGCTTGCGCACCTCCGGCGTCGAAATCTACGGCGCGGCCAAAGGCCTCGACCCGGAGACCATGCAGGAGCTCTATAGCCAGGTCGTGACGTGGACGCATTCCGGCGAACTCACCTTCGACGTGGTGAAAGTCCCGTTGAGCGATATCGAGATCGCCTGGCAACGCACTGATCTACGGGGCAGCAGGCTCGTCATTGTTCCGTGACAGGGGTGTGCTCAACCCTGCGCCGCGTGGGAGACGTGTTCCCAGTCGGACCAGGTCTGCAGGCGCTGGGCATAGATGTGCTTGACGAGCTCGGTCGGCTGGGAGCCGAACAGCACGCGTAGCGGCGGGTTCTCGGCGTCGACGATCTGCAGCAGGGCCGAGCCGGTCGCGGCCGGGTCGCCGGGCTGCGACCCACCCCTGCGGGCGGCCATGGCGTCGCGCATCGGCTGGTAGGCGGGGTTCGGGTCGGCGTGCACCGCGGACGAGCCACCCCAGTCGGTGCTGAAGCCGCCGGGCTCGACCAGGGTGACCTTGATGCCGAAACCGGCCACCTCCTGCGCCAGCGATTCCGTCAATCCTTCGAGGGCCCACTTGGAGGCGTGGTAGCCACCGAGGCTGGGGAAGGCTCCGACGCCGCCGATGGTGGAGATCTGGATGATGTGGCCGCTGCCTTGCGCTCGCAGGATCGGCAGCACCGCCTGAGTGACGAAGAAGACGCCGAACAGGTTGGTCTCCAGCTGCTCACGCAGCTGCTGCTCGCTGATCTCCTCGACCGCACCGAACAGGCCGTAGCCGGCGTTGTTGACCACGACGTCCAGGCGGCCGAACGTCTCGTGGGCGGCGGTGACGGCCGCGGTGACGGCGGACTTGTCAGTGACGTCCAGCGTGAGGGGCAGGACGTTGCCGCCGTACTTGGCGACCAGGTCGTCGAGGGCGCCGGTGGTGCGGGCGGTCGCGGCGACCCGGTCGCCCCGTTCGAGGGCGGACTCGGCGAACTGGCGGCCGAAACCACGTGACGTGCCGGTGATGAACCAGACCTTGCTCATGGGAGATCCCTTCCTGATGCGGCGAACTGCGGAGCTGCGCCTTCACTACGGTACACGAACTTAGACCCAGTCTAATAATAGATGGCGTCTATCACAGATATGATTGACCGGAAGGGGTGACACGATGAGCTTGCGAGAACAGAAGAAGCTGGCCGTGTGGCGAGCCATCCGGGGCGCCGCGCTGCGGCTGTTCGACCAGCGCGGTTATGAGGCTGTCAGCGTCGAGCAGATCGCGGCCGCCGCGAACGTCTCCCGGGCGACGTTCTTCAACTACTTCGCCAGCAAGGAAGCCGTCGTCTTCGACCAGGACCCCGAAGAACGCGACCACTGGCGCGCGCTCATGAACGCACGCCCCGCCGACGAGCGCCTGTGGGACTCGCTGACCGCGATCATGATCGGCTTCAACGAGCGCCTCGCCGACCGCATGCCCCTGCAACGCCGGCTCAAAGCGCAGTCACCCGCGCTCGCCCAGTCGACACAGGACCTCGGCGAGCAGTTCCGCACCGACCTCCGTGACTGGGTCGCCACCCGGACCGACGGCACGGACCCCCTCACGGCCACGTTGCAGTTCAACCTCGCCTTCGCCGCGATCTCCACGGCCTACCAGACCTGGCAGGCCGACGAGACCTTCGACCAATACCTGCAACGACTCCGGCGCTGCCTCGACCAAGCCGGCGCCGGCCCCGCCGCCACGTACCGCGAAGTGCAGAGGAGCCTTGATGAGTGAAGGGTTCTACTCGCACGCGAGGCTGTACGACCTGATGTTCCCGGGCGGCGGGCCCGCAGTCGACTTCTACCGGGCCGGCGCCGATCGGCAAGGCGGGCGCGTACTGGAACTCGGGTGCGGCACCGGGCACAAGCTGATCCCGATCGCGTCCGACGGGCATCCCTGCGTCGGCCTCGACTTCTCGCCGGACATGCTGGCTGAGGCCCAGCGCAAGGCGGACGAGCGCGGTGCGGCGGTGGAATGGGTGCGGGGCGACATGCGGGCCTTCGATCTGGGCCGCACGTTCGACTTCGTGTTCATCACCGCCAACTCCCTGCTGCATCTGCATGAGGCTGAGGATCTGGTGAGCTGCTTCCGGTCGGTCCGGAAACACCTGGCACCTGGGGCACGGTTCGTCTTCGATGTCTTCAATCCGAGCGTGCGCCTGCTCGCCGAAGCCGACGGCGTGCGGCGTACCTGGGGGTCGTTGTCGTTCGTCGATCCTGACCGCGGCGCCGTCAGCGTCGATGTCGCTGAGACCTACGATGCGGCCGCGCAAGTCACCCGCGGGACGTGGCACCTCTCGACCGGCTCCGAGCCCGACTTCGTCGTCGCACCGCTCGAAATCAGGAGCATCTTTCCGCAGGAGCTGCCGCTGCTGCTCTCGCTCGGCGGTCTTCGGCTCGTCGAGCGCTTCGGCGACTGGTCCGGCCGGCCGTTCGCCGCGGATTCGCCGCTTCAACTCTGCGTCTGCGAGCGAGTGTTCTGACCGTCTCGGGGGCCGCTACAGTGGCCTGATGGCCGAGTCGGCTTCCAGGGTTTGGCTTCCCTTCCGTACCGTCGGCAGCCTTGAGCCTGTTGCTTTTTGGTTTCGGCGGGTTCAGGCGTATAGATACTTTTATGCATGTTTGAGATCATTGGTGGATGG
>NZ_JBHTDO010000031.1:0-41641 GCF_042666575.1 Actinoplanes sp. GCM10030250
GGAGGGGGAGGGGGAGGGGGTGAGTGGGACGGGGCCGAGGCGGGGCGCGCCGGGCGGACCCGCCCTTGCGGAGGAGGCGGGACGGGGGAGCTGGGTTCGGGGACGGCGTCGGGCGTACCAGAAAAGATCTTTGGTGTTAAGTGTGTGGGATGTTGGTTGACTTCGCCGCGCCGGTCGCGGCCTCGCCCGCAGAGGTGGAAGCGGCGGCTGTTTCGGCGGAACAAGTGGGATATGACGGGTTTGCGGCTGCGGAAACCCGGCATGACGTGTTCACGACGCTGGCGCTGGTGGCGCGGGCGACGAGCCGGATCACGCTGCAGTCGGGGATTGCGGTGGCGTTCGCGCGGAATCCGATGAATGTCGCGGTGCTGGCGAACGATCTGCGGCTGATCTCGGAGGGGCGGTTCCGGCTGGGGCTGGGGTCGCAGGTGAAGCCGCACATCGAGCGGCGGTTCGCGATGCCGTGGAGCAGGCCGGCGGCGCGGATGGAGGAGTTCGTGGCGGCGCTGCGGGCGATCTGGCGGGCGTGGGAGACGGGGGAGCGGCTGGCGTTCCGGGGGGAGTTCTACAAGCACACGCTGATGACTGAGTTCTTCAGCCCGGGACCGAATCCGTTCGGGAATCCGCCGGTGGAGCTGGCGGCGGTCGGTGAGCTGATGATCAGGGCGGCGGGGCGGGTCGCGGACGGGCTGCTGGTGCATCCGCTGACCAGTGCGGAGTATCTCGGCGAGCGGATCGTGCCGGCGGTGCGCGAGGCGCGGGGCGGGAGCCTGGAAGGGTTCAGCCTGGCGATGAGCGTGATGGTGGTGCTGGGCACCGACGAGCAGCAGCGG
Source organism: Actinoplanes sp. GCM10030250 (assembly GCF_042666575.1). NCBI lineage: Bacteria > Bacillati > Actinomycetota > Actinomycetes > Micromonosporales > Micromonosporaceae > Actinoplanes > Actinoplanes sp. GCM10030250. The sequence continues at coordinate 834 of NZ_JBHTDO010000031.1, forward strand.
GCGCGGGCTGAGCAGGCCGTTCGCGGGCAGATCGCGTTCTACGCGTCGACGCCCGCCTATCGGCCGGTGCTCGAGCTGCACGGCTGGGGTGAGCTGGCGGACCGGCTCAACGTGCTGTCCCGGCGGCAGCTGTGGGCGGAGATGGCCGCCGAGATCGATGATGACGTGCTCGGCGCGTTCGCGATCGCGGGCGACCCGGCGGTGGTGGCCGCCGGGCTGCGCGAGCGATTCGGATCAGCGATTGATCGGATTTCGCTATATACGCCGTACGAGGCAGATCGGTATCAGATGGCTGCGGTCCGATCCGCACTGCGCGACTAGTCGATCTCTATCGAGTCGACGCGGTTGGGGTAGAACGCGACGTGACCCTTGATCCCGGCGACCGCGTCGTAGGGATCCTTGTACTCCCAGATCGCGTCGACGGCCTTCTCACCGCCGACGGGAATCGTGTAGTAGGTGGCGTCGCCCTTGTACGGGCAGTAGCTCTGCGTCGCGGTCGGCTCCAGGAGGCTCTGGTCCACGTCGGTGAGCGGCACGTAATGCACCGGCGGGTAGGAGGCTTCCTGCAGCGTCACCGCGTTCCGGGTGTCGGCAACCACCTTGCCGGCCACGGTGACGACGATGTGCTGGTCGCTCGGCGTGACGGTGATCGGGTGATTCGGTCCTGGGTGCAGGCGCGGCTTCATAAGCCGACCCTACTAGCGCTTCGGCCGTCCGTTCCGGTGCAGCCGTTAGGGTGATCCGGTGATCAGTTCCGCGATCGAGGCGGCGAGCGCCGCCGGTGTCGAGCACGAGGTGGTCCGGCACGGGCCGGTGAACAGCGTCGCCGAGGCGGCGGCCGCGCAGCGGGTGGAAGTGCGAGATCTGGTCAAAACCCTTGTGGTACGGCGCGCCGAAGGCGAATACCTGTTCGTCCTCGTCCCCGGCGACCGGGTCATCTCGTGGCCGAAACTGCGCGCCCTTCTCGGTGTCAGCCGCCTGTCGATGCCGGACGCGGCCACCGCCAAGGAGGCAACCGGGTACGAGCGCGGCACGATCACCCCGTTCGGATCGGCCCGCCCGTGGCCGGTGATCGCCGACGAGCGCACCCGGGGCCGCACGATCAGCCTCGGCGCCGGCGAGCGCGGCGTCGCGCTGCGGCTGACAGCGGACGCCGCGATCTCGGCGCTGAACGGTTCGTTCGCCGACGTGACCGACGAAGCCTGACTCAGTTCTTCAGCAGAGCCGCCACCGCGTCCGGGAGCGGCGTCACCGGGCGGCCGATCAGGCGGGGTAGGTCGTCGCTGTCGGTGTCCAGCTCGCCGTCGACGATCTTCAGGTCGGTGTCGGCGAGCAGGCCGGCGTACCCCTCCGGCAGGCCCGCGCTGACGAGAATCGCCTGGTACTCGGCGACCGGCAGGTCACGGTAGACGACCGGCGTACCGGTCTGGCGGGAGACCTCGGCGGCGAGCTCCGCCATCGTGAACGCGTCGCCGCCGAGCTCGTAGACGCCCGGCTCACCGGAGAGCAGCACGGCGGCCGCCGCCTCGGCGTAGTCGGCGCGGGTGGCGGCGGCGATCCGGCCCTCACCGGAACTGCCCACGAACGCACCGGTGCTCAGCGCGCTGCCGAACGAGGCGCCGTAGTTCTCGGTGTACCAGCCGTTGCGCAGGAACGCGTAGGGGATCCCGGACGAGGCGATTACCTCCTCGCTGGCCTTGTGCTCGGGGGCGAGACCGACGGTGCTGGTGTCGGCGCGCAAGATGCTGGTGTACGCGAGGAAGCCCACCCCGGCCGCCTGAGCCGCCGAGACGACGGCGGTGTGCTGGGGGAGCCGCTTGCCGACCTCGTTGCCGGAGATCAGCAGGAGCCGGTCGACGCCGGCGAACGCTGAGGTCAGGGTTTCCGGGCGGTTGTAGTCGGCCTCGCGTACCTGGACTCCGCGGGCGGCCAGCTCGGCGGCCTTCGTGGTGTCGCGGACGGCGGCGACGATCTCGCCCGGCGCCGCACCCCGGCTGATCAGCGCGTCGATGACGAGACGGCCGAGCTGGCCGGTTGCTCCGGTGACGGCGATGGTCATGGTGACTCCCAAGGGTTCGAGACAGGAAACTGCGGCACTGGCCAGAAGAATGCACTAACTTTTCGAAAGCGCCAACTGCTAGTGAGTGCTGTCACTTCGCAGGGTCGGCCGGACGCCGGTATCGTCCGGTGCATGACTGAACCGAGCGACGAGCTGGTCGCCAGCGTGTTCGCGCGGGACTGCGCCTCCCGCTCGGTGCTGGCCGACGTCACCGGGCGCTGGGGCGGTCTCGCGCTCGCGGCACTGCACGAGGGGTCGTACCGGTTCAACGCCCTGCGCCGCCGCGTCGACGGGGTGAGCGAGAAGATGCTGGCCCAGACGTTGCAGGCCCTCGAACGCGACGGTCTGGTCCGCCGTGACGTGCACGCGACCATCCCGCCCCGCGTCGAATACAGCCTCACCGAGCTGGGCGAGCGCGTCGCCGCCAAGCTGGTCGAGCTGATCGAACTGGTCGAGGGCGAGATCGGCCAGGTTCGAGAGGCGCAGGCCGGCTACGACCGGGCACGCTGAGCTGCGGGATCGGTGCCCGGAACGGCATGCGATAGGTTTTCGGTGTGACCGCTGAAGCTTCCATCCAGCCCGACGTCCCGCCCTCGGGCACCGGTTGTGCGGAGTGCCTGTCCGCCGACGGCTGGTGGTTCCACCTGCGCCGTTGTGCCCAGTGCGGCCACGTCGGGTGCTGTGACACCTCGCCGTCGCAGCACGCCACCGCGCACTTCCGCAGTACCGGGCATCCGGTGATGCAGTCCTTCGAGCCGGGCGAGGACTGGTTCTGGGACTTCTCCACCGAGCAGGCGGCCAACGGGCCCGAGCTGGCCGCGCCGACCAGCCGCCCCGACGACCAGCCGGTGCCGGGCCCGGCCGGCGCCGTCCCCGGCGACTGGCGCACCAAGCTGAACCGCTGACCCGCCGCGACAAAGGCCGCTGACCCGCCGCGACAAAGGCCGCTGACCCGCCGCGACAAAGGCCGCTGACCCGCCGCCAGGCTGACCGATCAGCAAGCCCGCGATTCTCCGCTTCCGGATCGTCTGCATCCGAACGTACCGGCCCCTGAAATGTCCTCTCAGGTGCGGGCCGGAACGGTCGATGGATCTGACGTCGGAGAATCGTGGAGGTCAGATGGGCGCCTTGGGCAACATCGGCACAGCCAAACGGCTGGGCATCATCGTCACCACCGGTGCGCTCGCGCTCGGTGGCATGGGCGCCATCACGCTGCTCGGGCAGCGGAGCCTCACCACCCAGGCCGAGGAGATGCGCGCCCTGGAAGCCTGCACCGCCGCCATCAACCACCTGAACAACAGGCAGAGCGAGTTGAAGGTGGACGCGTACCGGGCCGCGCTCGGGCACGACGTGAGCGGCGACGTGAAGGACGACGTGCAGTCGTCGGTCGAGGCTGCCGACGGGGTGGTCTCGTGCGGGCTGCCCACTGCCATGCTTCAGGAATTCCAGGGTTACCGCCCGGACTTCCAGGACTTCAACACGTTCATCACGGAATTCGTCACCGCCGGTGTGGCCAGCCCGAAGGCCGTGATCGGGCGGACCGACGAGATCTCCGAGCGGAACAACAAGACCGACGACGAGCTCGACGCGCTCAGCGAGAAGGTGCTGGCGGCGGTCGCCGAGCAGGAGGCCGACCTGGCGAACACGGTCAGCTCGACGCGGACGACAGCGATCCTCGTGGCCGGCATCGGACTGGTGCTGCTGGTCGCCCTGGCGCTCCCGATGGTCCGCTCGATCCTGGGCCCGGTTCGCAAGCTCGGCCTGGTCATCGACGCGCTGGACCGCGGTGACCTGACCGTGCGCAGCGACATCTCCAGCCGCGACGAGTTCGGTCAGATGGCGGCCGGCCTCGATCGCTCGCTGGACAAGCTGCGCGAGTCGATGCAGACGATCGCCCACGACGCCGACAGCCTGGCTGCCGCCTCGACCGAGCTGGCGGCCGTCTCCGGTGAGATCGCCGCGGCGGTGGACAACACCGACCGGCAGAGCAGTTCGGCCTCGACCGAGGCCGACGAGATCTCCCGCAACGTGCAGACCGTCGCCGCGGGCTCCGAGGAGATGGGCCAGTCGATCCGCGAGATCTCCCGCAACACCAGCGAGGCCGTGCAGATCGCCGCGATCGCGGTGGCCGAGGCGGCCCGCGCCACCGACACCATCCGGCAGCTCGGTGAGTCGTCGGCCGAGATCGGCAACGTGATCAAGCTGATCACCAGCATCGCCGAGCAGACCAACCTGCTGGCCCTGAACGCGACCATCGAGGCCGCACGAGCGGGCGACGCCGGCAAGGGCTTCGCGGTGGTCGCGAGCGAGGTCAAGGACCTGGCTCAGGAGACCGCCCGCGCGACCGAGGACATCCACGCCCGGGTCAACGCCATCCAGCAGGACACCGGCGGCGCGGTCGAGGTGATCAACCGGATCTCCGAGGTGATCGCGCAGATCAACGATTTCCAGACCACCATCGCGTCGGCGGTGGAGGAGCAGACCGCCACCACCGGGGAGATGAGCCGCAGCATCGCCGAGGTGGCCGCCGGTTCGAGCCGGATCGCCACGAACATCAGCGACGTCTCGTCGGCGAGCGCGGCCACGGTCGGCGGGGTCAACCAGACCCTGGAGGCCAGCACCGAGGTGTCGCGTACCGCGGAGGAGCTGCGCAACCTGGTCGGCGCCTTCAAGTTCTGACGAAGGAGCACGTGCGGGGCCGGTCGCCGGAAGGCGGCCGGCCCTCCGTCATTTCCAGCCGGCCAGGACGTCGGTCACCGTTGTCGCATCGGCCGGGGTGGGTGCATCGGCGGGGGTACGGCCGAAGCGTGGCGCCGGAGCCGGTTGCCGCATCCCGCCCACCTCCACGAAGGTCTCCCGGGCCCGGTTGTGCGGGTGATCCGCCGCCTCGCCCGGAGTCAGCACCGGGCTCACACACGCGTCCAGCCCGGCGAAGATCTCCTCCCACTCGTCCCGGCTCCTGGCGGCGAACCGTTCGGTGAGGATCCGCCGCAGCTCCGGCCACCCGGACCGGTCCAGCTGGTGCGGCAGCCCCTCGCCGTCCACGTCCAGCCCGCGCAGCAGCGCCGCGTAGAACTGCGGTTCCAGCGCGCCCACCGCCACGTATCCGCCGTCCGACGTCCGGTATGTGTCGTAGTACGGTGCTCCGCCGTCGAGCAGGTTCTCGCCGCGGCCGCCCGGCCACATCCCGGCGCCGATCATGCCGTGCAGGAACGTGGTGAGCAGCGCCGAGCCGTCGACCATCGCGGCGTCGACGACCTGGCCGCGGCCGGAGCGCTCCCGCTCCAGCAGGGCGGCCAGGACACCGACGGCCAGCAGCATCCCGCCGCCGGCGAAGTCCGCGAGCAGGTTGATCGGCGCGTGCGGCGGTTCGCCGGGACGCCCGAGGGGCTCCAGGGCGCCGGCGATCGCCAGGTAGTCGATGTCGTGCCCGGCGGCGGCGGCCAGGGGACCATCCTGTCCCCAGCCGGTCATCCGGCCGTACACCAGCCTGGGGTTGATCTTCTCGCACTCGGCGGGACCGAAGCCGAGGCGTTCGGCGACCCCGGGGCGGTAGCCCTCCACCAGCACGTCGGCCCGCTCCACCAGGCGCAGCAGGTCTCCGATCCCGGCCTCGCTCTTCAGGTCGAGGGTGACCACCCGGCGGTTGCGCTGGAGCGGACCGGACGGCGGAACGAGCGGTCCGCTGCCGCCGGGGCGCTCCACCAGGATCACGTCGGCGCCCAGATCGGCGAGCACCATGCAACCGAACGGTCCGGGTGCGAGGCCGGCCAGCTCGACGACCTTGACGCCGCTCAGCGGACCGGTGCGGTGGGGGCCCGGCTCAGAGGACACGCGCGATCAGCTCCTTCATGATCTCGTTCGTGCCGCCGTAGATCTTCTGGACCCGGGCGTCCGCATACATCGTGGCGATCGGGTACTCGGTGGTGTAGCCATAACCGCCGAAGATCTGCAGGCAGCGGTCGACCACCTCGCACTGGCCCTCGGTGAGGTAGAGCTTCGCCATCGCGGCGGTCGCCACGTCCAGCTCATTACGGGTGTGCCGGGTGATGCAGTCGTCGACGAAGATCCGGGACACCCGGGTCCGGGTGGCGCAGTCGGACAGGACCATCCGGGTGTTCTGGTGGCCGATCAGGGGCTTGCCGAAGGCGGTGCGATCTTTCGCGTACGCCGTGGCGAGCTCGACCGCCCGCTGCATGGCGGCGACCGCTCCCACGCCGATCACCAGGCGTTCCTGGGGCAGCTGCTGCATCAGCTGGAAGAAGCCGGCGTTCTCGGTGCCCAGCAGGTTGCCGGCCGGCACCCGGAACTCGTCGAAGAACAGCTCGGCCGTGTCGTTGGCGTGCAGCCCGATCTTCTCCAGGTTGCGCCCGCGCCGGAAGCCGGGCGCGCCGTCGGTCAGCTCGCAGACGATCAGGGAGATGCCGTGCGCCTTCGCGGACTGATCGGTCTTCACGGCCAGGACCAATAAGTCCGCCAGATACCCATTGGTGATGAAGGTTTTCGAGCCACTCACCAGGTAGTCATCGCCGTCGCGGACCGCCCGGGTCCGTATCGCCTGGACGTCGGAACCGCCGTCCGGCTCGGTCATCGCGATCGCGCCGATCAGCTCACCGGAGCACAAACCGGGCAGCCAGCGCTGTTTCTGGTCCTCGGTCCCGTACTCGTTGAGATAGCCGGTGACGATGCCGCTGTGCACCGCCAGGCCGAGGCTACCCTCGCCGGCCAGCGTCTGTTCGTGCAACAGCACAGCCTCGTGGGTGAAATCGCCGCCACCGCCGCCATACTGCTCCGGCACGGAGAGGCCCAGCAGCCCCAGCTCGCCGGCGCGGAGATAGTGCTCTCGGTCGGGGTGGCCCTGTTTACCCAGGCGGCCGGCGTGCGGCACCACCTCCTTCGTGAAGAAGGTGCGGGCCAGCTCGGCCAGGTCGTCGTGTTCCGGCTTGCGCCACGGCTCGGTGTAGCCGTCCAATCCAGGCGTTGGCATCGATACACCCTCGATCACTATTGGCGATGTGTCAATAAGCCCGATATGAATTGTCACTATTCATCGCTAAATCCGATCGTTGCATCGATTCACCCCCGATCTCGGAACGCGATGAATCGACGTGACGTAAGGTCATCTGGTGGTACACGTCGAGGCGACCCGGCGGCGTCGGCTCGAACCGGACGCCCGGCGCGAACAGATCCTCTCGGTCGCCGTCCGCCTGTTCGGTGAGAAACCGTATGCCGAGGTCTCCACGACCGACGTGGCACGAATCGCCGGAGTGGCGCGCGGCCTCGTCAACCACTACTTCGGGACGAAGAAGGACCTCTACCTCGAAGTCGTACGGATCATGCTGACAGTGCCCGCCGTCGCTGTCGAGCGCCTACCCGGGGGCGATCTGCCCGAACGGGCCGAAGCGATCGTCAACTGGTTCCTCGACGTCGTCTCCCGGCACAGCACCTCCTGGCTGGCGGCGATCTCGGCCGGCGGCATGGGCGGTGATGCGGAAGTTGACGCTGTGATCGCCGAGGCTGTTGATGTCGCGGCGGACAGTGTGCTGGAGGCCCTGGGGCTGGGGGAGCGGCCGGCGGAGGCGCTGCGGGGGATGGCCAGGGCTTATGTGGGGCTGGCGATCTACACGGCTCGGGAGTGGTTGCAGCGGGGAGCTCTGAGCCGGGAGCAGGTGCACACGTTGTTGAGTACGACGCTGCTCACGATGGTGGAACGAGTGTTCCCGCAAGCGGGTTGATGCGGACCGAGAGGTCTCTCTGGCGGACGGTCCGGTCCGGCTGCTGACTAGCCTCCTAGGATGCGCAACGGGGCGTGACGCACTGGACAAAGCGGCCGCCCGGGGGCAGCGTCAGATCATGGGTGCTTACCGGCAGGCGTACGACCGCAGCATCACCGATCCCGAGGGCTTCTGGCGTGCGGCGTCGACCGCGATCGACTGGCACCGCGAGCCCACGAGGATCCTCGACGACAGCGAGGCGCCGATCTTCCGCTGGTTCCCCGACGCCGAGCTGAACACCTGTCACAACGCCCTGGACCGGCATGTCCTCGACGGGCGCGGCGATCAGCCCGCGCTGATCCACGACAGTCCGGTCACCGGCCAGGTCCGTGTCCGCACGTACCGTGAGCTGCGCGACGAGGTGGCCCTGTTCGCCGGTGCGCTGCGTGGCCTGGGGGTCGAGCGGGGCGACCGCGTGGTGATCTACATGGCGATGGTGCCCGAAGCCGTCGTCGCGATGCTGGCGTGTGCCCGGCTCGGAGCGGTGCACTCGGTGGTCTTCGGCGGGTTCGGCGCCCGGGAGCTGGCCGCGCGCATCGACGACGCGCGCCCGAAAGTGATCGTGGCGAGTTCCTCCGGGATCGAGGGCGGGCGGGTCCTGCCGTACCAGCCGATGCTCGACGCGGCGCTGGCCGAGGCGGCGCACCGGCCGGACCATCGGGTGATCCTGCAGCGGCCACAGGCGCCGGCGACCCTGCGGGACGGCGATCTGACCTGGGACGAGGCCGTCGAGAGGGCGGCACCGGCGGATTGTGTGCCGGTGCGGGCCACGGACCCGCTCTACATTCTCTACACGTCCGGGACGACCGGCCGTCCCAAGGGCGTGGTGCGCGACAACGGCGGCCATGCGGTGGCGGTGCGCTGGTCGATGGAGAACATCTTCGGGGTACGGGCGGGCGAGGTCTTCTGGGCCGCATCGGACGTGGGCTGGGTCGTCGGGCACTCGTACATCGTTTACGGTCCGCTGCTCACCGGTGCCACCACCATCCTGTACGAGGGCAAACCCGTCGGCACCCCGGACGCGGGCGCGTTCTGGCGGGTCGCCGAGCAGCACCGGGTGGCGGCGATGTTCACCGCGCCGACAGCGATCCGGGCGATCCGCAAGGAGGACCCGGAGGGCAAGCTGCTGGCCGGGCGGGATCTGAGCAGCCTGCGTGTGCTGTTCCTGGCGGGGGAGAGGCTCGACACCCGGACGTACGAGTGGGCCGGTGACCTGCTCGGCGTACCGGTGATCGACAACTGGTGGCAGACCGAGACGGGCTGGCCGATCGCGGCGAGCCCGCGGGGCCTGGAGCAGCTGCCGACCCGGCCGGGTTCCCCGTCGGTGCCGATGCCGGGCTATCGGGTGCGGGTGGTCGACGGGGCCGGTGCCGCCGTACCGGCCGGGCAGGAGGGCGCGATCGTGATCGGGTTGCCGCTGCCGCCCGGGTGCCTGCCCACGCTCTGGCAGGACGACGAGCGGTACGTGCGCTCCTACCTGTCCGCGTTCCAGGGCAACTACCTGACCGGTGACGGCGGGGTGTTCGACGAGGACGGCTACCTGTACGTGCTGGGGCGCACCGACGACGTGATCAATGTGGCCGGTCACCGGCTCTCGACCGGCGCGATGGAGGAGGTGCTGGCCGCCCATCCGGCGGTCGCCGAGTGTGCCGTGATCGGCGTCGGCGACCTGCTGAAGGGCCAGGTGCCGCGCGGGTTCGTGGTGGTCCGCAGCGATGCCGCCGCCGACCCGGCCGCGCTGGAGGCGGAGCTGATCGCCCTGGTCCGGGAGCGGATCGGGCCGGTCGCCGCGCTGCGCCGGGTGGACGTGGTGGCGGCGCTGCCGAAGACCCGCTCCGGCAAGATCCTGCGGGCGACGATGCGGGGGATCGCGGACGGCCGTGACGAGCCGGTGCCGTCGACGATCGAGAACCCCGACGTACTGGAATCCCTGCGCCCGGTGCTCCGGACACCCCGGTAGCGAAACGGGCTGGCTCTCAGTGGTGTCCGCCGGGCCGCGGGACAGCACTGAGAGCCAGCTGGGGGTGGGTGGCGCCCGGGAGTGACCGGTCGGGCGCCGCCCACCGCGTCAGTGCGGCGTGCTCTGTCAGTGTGGCGTGCTCTGTCAGTGTGGCGTGCTCTGTGAGCCGAACGTGGTGAGGAACTGGTCCCGGAAAGTGTTCATCGGCCAGACCGGGGCGTCCGTTGCCGGCTTCAGGCCCTCGGACCAGTTCCAGGCGTTCATCCGCTCCAGCAGCGCGCCGTCCTTGGTGACGATGGTGATCGGCACGTCGTGGCTGGCGTTCTCGCCGGAGACCGCCTTGGACGGCTGGTGGTCGCCGAGGAAGACGAGCACGAGGTTGTCGTCGGCGTAGTTCTTCACCCAGTCGATGAGCGTGGTCAGGGTGTATTCGATCGAGTCGCCGTACGCCTTCTTGACCCGCCGCGAGAACGCCCAGGTCTCCGCCTTGGTCTTCTGGTTCTTGGCGATGTCGGCGTAGACCGACCCGTCACCGACCGCGTCCCACTCGATGAACTCGGGGATCGGCGCCCACGGGGTGTGGCTGGAGACCAGCGGCATCTCCACCATCAGTGGCTGACGTCCCGGCTTCTTGTACTCCAGCTCGGTGAACTGCTTGAGCGTGTACTGGTCGGGCATCGGCGCCCAGCTGAACTTGGGGCCCTGGTAGCCGAGGTTGCGGCTGTCCCAGACCCGGTTGTAGCCGTAGAAGGTGCCCTCCGGCCAGGCGCGGGTGGCACCCGGCATGACGCTGACGGTGTCCCAGCCGGCCCGCTTGAACGAGTACGGGATGGTGAGCCGGTCGCTGGCGGTCAGGTTGCGGTACCGGCCCTGGTTGTTGATCCAGAGGCCGGAGAGCAAGGTCGAGTGGGCCAGCCAGCTGTTGCCGCCGAAGGTGGGCGAGGTGAGCCAGCCGCTGCGGCCCGCGAAACCGGACTGCTGCAGCTTGGTGGTGCCCTGCGCGAGGACGGCGTTGACACCCGGTGCCAGCTCCGGCGCCTCGAGGGCGTTGCGGCCGTAGCTCTCGACGAAGGTGAAGATCACGTCCTTGCCGCGGAGCGCGGTCAGCAGCTTGTCGCCGGGGGTGTCCTTGAACGGGTCGACCTTCACCTCCTCGGCGAACTTGGCCTCGTTGGCGATGCCGGCCTTCGCCTGGGTGACCCGGTCCCACGCGTAGGTGACGGTGGAGCGGGCGGCGACCGGCACCTTCGGGACGATCTGGAGGCCGAGCAGCAGGGCGACCAGCCAGACGGCCGTCACGCCGCCGGCCGTGTAGGCGGAGATCTTGCGGAACCGGCCGAGCAGCGCGGCGACCCGCAGGACGGCCCAGGTGGTCAGGGCGGGGACCAGGAGGACGAGCAGGGCGATCCCGGCGATGGCGGCGTACGCCCAGCCCGGTCCGTAGACGTCACGGGCGAAGCCGTACGCGTCACCGAGCAGCTCCCAGTCGAGAATCGGGTCGAACGGCCGGGCCAGGGTCTCGAACCAGCCCATGTCCAGCGACTTCTCGATGATCAGCAGGCCCAGGACGATGCCGCCGATCGACGCCAGGACGACGCGTACCCGCCGGGGCACGAGGATCAGCAGGGCGATGCCGAGGCCCGCCTCGATCGGGATCCGGGCGAACCCGCCGGGGTTGAGCCGCTTCAGCACGTTCGGGTACAGCAGCGCGGCGAACACGATCACGCAGGCCAGGACGGTCAGGCCGGTCTGGAACCGGGGCGAGCGCACCAGGCGGCGTACACGGCCGGGCGGCTTTCCGGTCGAGTCAGCGGAGTCTTCCAGGACCGCCCGGTCCGATTCGTCCCCGGACGAGGCGGTGGGCTCCTCGGAGGGAGCTGTGGACTCCTCGGAGGGAGCTGTGGACTCCTCGGAAGGAGTAGTGAGCTCCTCGGGGAGAGCTGTGGGCTCCGCCGGCGGGGCTTCGTCCGGGGTGGCTGGTTCGTCCGGCTTCGGCTGCGGATCGGCGAGGTCTGTCTGCTGCACGTCATGGGGAACGCATCCCCGGCCGTGATGGTTCATCCAAGATCTGAGCCGCGTGTCACCCACTCTTGCATTAGTCCTATAGAAGATATAGGAAAAGAGGATGACCCGACTGCATCTGGCGGTCGCCCTGGACGGGCGGTACTTCACCGCTGATCCCTGGGTCGACCTGGTTCGCGCGGCCGACGACGCGAGGCTCGACCTCGTCACGATCGAGGACTCCTTCGGGCCTCCCGCGGGCGGCGGCCGGCCCGACGCCGTCCTGGTCGCGGCCCGGATCGCCCCGCTCACCCGGCACATCGGGCTGGTACCGGCCGCCACCACCACACACACCGAGCCGTTCCACCTCTCCACCGCGCTGGCCACCCTCGACCACGTCAGCAAGGGCCGGGCCGGCTGGCAACCGCGGGTCTCCGGCGACCCGGCCGAGGCCGCGCTGCTGGGCCGCCGCGAGCCGCTCGGTGTCGAGGAGCTGTTCGCCGAGGCCGCCGACGCGGTCGAGGTGGTCCGCCGGCTCTGGGACAGCTGGCAGGACGACGCGATCATCAAGGACGTCGCGACCGGCCGGTTCATCGACCGCGAGCGGCTGCACTACATCGACTTCGCGGGACCGTACTTCTCGGTCAAGGGACCCTCGATCGTGCCGCGGTCGCCGCAGGGACAGCCGGTGGTCGCCGTGCTCGCGCACGTACCCCTGGCCTGGGAGTTCGCGGCGCGCTCCGCCGACCTGGTCTTCATCACCCCGTCCGACGCCGACTCCGCCGCCAAGATCATCGGCAAGCTGGACCGGCGGCTCAAGGTCTACGCCGACCTGGTGGTCCACCTCGGTGACGACGCGCTCCGGCGCAGGGGCGTCACCACCTCCGACGCCGCGGTCTTCGCCGGCACGGCCGAGCAGGCCGCCGACCTGATCGAGGGTTGGGCGCGAGCCGGGCTCGACGGCTTCCGGCTGCGGCCGGGTGAGCTGCCGCACGACCTCACCGCGATCACCCGCGACCTGGTGCCGATCCTGCGCGAACGCGGGCTCTTCCAGCCCGCCGAGGGCGGCACGCTGCGGGAACGCCTCGGCCTCGCCCCCGCTCCCAACCGTTACGAGGAGGCCGGCCGTGCCTAAGCAGATCATCCTGGCCGCCCACTTCCCGGGCGTGAACAACACGACGGTCTGGAGCGACCCGCGCTCCGGCAGCCAGATCGACTTCGACTCGTTCGAGTACCTGGCCCGCACCGCCGAGCGTGGCAAGTTCGACTTCTTCTTCCTCGCCGAGGGCCTGCGGCTGCGCGAGCAGCGCGGGCTCATCCACGACCTGGACGTGGTCGGCCGCCCCGACACGCTCACCGTGCTGGCGGCGCTGGCCGCGGTCACCGAGCGGCTCGGACTGGCCGGCACCCTCAACGCCACCTACCACGAGCCGTACGAGCTGGCCCGTCAGCTGGCCACCCTCGACCACCTCTCCGGCGGCCGGGCCGCGTGGAACGTGGTGACCTCGCCCGGTGCGTTCTTCGGCGAGAACTTCCGGCGCGGCGGCTTCCTGGACCACGCGGACCGATACGTCCGGGCCGGCGAGTTCATCGAGGCCGCCCGCCGCCTCTGGGACTCCGGCGGCGGCGACTTCGCCTACCAGGGGCGGCAGTTCGACATCGGTGGCCGGTTCGGGGTGCCGCGCAGCCCGCAGGGCCACCCGGTCGTCCTGCAGGCCGGCGACTCGACCGGCGGCCGCGAACTGGCCGCCCAGCACGCCGACGCGATCTTCTCCCGGCACCACCAGCTCGCCGATGCGCAGGAGTTCTACCGCGACGTGAAGGCCCGCCTGCCGCGATACGGCCGCGACCCGGACAGCTTGAAGATCATCCCTGGCGTCTCCTACGTGCTCGGCGACAGCGACGCGGACGCGCAGGAGAAAGCCCACCACATCCGGCGCGCCCAGGTCAGCCCGCAGACCGCGATCCTGCTCCTGGAACAGCTCTGGAACACCGATCTGTCCGGTTACGACGCGGAGGGCCCGCTGCCGGCCATCGACCCGGTGGCCGACGAGGACGACACGATCATCAAGGGCCGCGCCGGGATGTACCCGGACCGGCTCAAGACCGCGACCGAGTGGCGCGCCAAGGCGGAGGCCAAGAACCTCAGCATCCGCGACCTGATCATCGACGTGACCGGCAGGCAGAACTTCATCGGTACGCCTGCGCGGGTCGCCGACCAGCTCAACGAGTACGTGCAGACCGACGCCTGCGACGGCTTCATCCTCGTCTCCCACCTGACCCCGGCCGGCCTCGACGACTTCGTGGACCAGGTGGTCCCCCTACTGCAGGAGCGCGGCGTCTTCCGCACCGAGTACGAGACCACCACCCTGCGCGGCCACCTCGGACTGCCGCCCGTATCGGAAAGGGAGTGAGCTGTGCCCGTACCCCTGAATGTCCTTGATCTTGCCCCGCTCGTTGCCGGCGGCGATGTCGGTGACGCCCTGCGGCGCACGCTGGATCTGGCCCGCCGGGCCGAGCAGTTCGGCTATCACCGCTACTGGGTGGCCGAGCACCACTTCACGCCCGGTGTGGCGAGTGCGCAGCCCGCGCTGCTGCTGGGGCAGATCGCCGCGGTCACCGGCCACATCCGGCTGGGCTCCGGCGCCGTGCAGACCGGCCACCAGACCGCCCTGTCCATCGTGGAGCAGTTCGGGCTGCTCGACGCCCTGCACCCGGGCCGGTTCGACCTCGGCCTGGGCCGCTCCGGCCAGGCCAAGAAGGAGGCCCTCGCCGCCCGCCCGCCGGCCGTCCCCGAGGAGGAACGCGTCGTCGACGGACTGCTCATTCCCAAGGCCTTCTCCTGGGCGCCGATCTTCGCCTCGAAGCGGACCGCCCTGGCGAGCAGTTACCTCCAGCAGCCCGGCGCGGAGCCGCTGGCCCTGACGGAGATCCTCGACCAGATCGAGGCGCTGCTCGCCGGGCCGATCACCGACGACGAGGGCAACGAGATCCGGGCGGTACCCGGCGAGGGCGCCGACCTGCAGCTGTGGCTGCTGGGCAGCAGCGGCGGCGAGAGCGCGCGCACGGCAGGGGCACGGGGCCTGCCGTTCGTCGCGAACTACCACGTCGCGCCCGCCAAGGTCCTCGAGGCGGCCCAGGCCTACCGGGAGTCGTTCGTGCCGTCGGCGGCGCTCAGCAAGCCGCACCTCATGGTCTCGGCGGACGTCCTGGTCGCGGAGGACGACGCGACAGCTCGGCGCCTGGCGGCACCATACGCCCTGTGGGTGCGCAGCATCCGGACCGGACTCGGCGCGGTGCCGTTCCCCAGCGTGGAGGAGGCTTCGGCGTACGAGTGGAGCGATCACGATCGCCACTTGGTGGCGGACCGGGTCGCCACCCAGTTCGTCGGCTCACCACAAACCGTGGCGTCCGGCTTACGCACCCTCCAGCGAGTCACCGGCGCCGACGAACTGCTGATCACGACAATCGCCCACTCGCACACGGACCGCGTGCGCTCCTACGAACTGCTGGCCAAGGAGTGGACCGTCTGACCGCCCTGCCGACAACGGAGCCCGGCGGCGCACGGCAGAGGACCGAACGTCCAGCGCATCCCCAGACCGGCACCAGCAGCAGTCTCGGCAGCCGATTCAGGCACCCCGTCCTTTCAACTTTCCGGTCAGCTTTCCGGCACTCATAAAAAGAACCAATAATGCCCGCCTTCTCCTGAACCCCAGCATGGTGACCACAACGCCGCCGCACATATCCGAAATCATCGACTGCCGCCCCAACCGCAATCCCACAATGACCACCAAAATTCAAGAAAACCCCACCGCAAGCCCACGTCGTCAAAGTCACCGACCATTGCGCGACAAATGCCTGCCACGCGGCCACCAGCACCATCGGACGCGAAACGGGCACCACCGAACATCGGGCCGGCGCCACGACACGCGGTGCGGGTGTTAAGGGGCGCGGTGCGGACGCCGCGGGAGGAGAGGCGGGTGTTGCGGGCCGCGGTGCAGGCCGTGGTGCCGGCCGCGGTGCAGGCCGTGGTGCCGGCCGCGGTGCAGGCCGTGGTGCCGGCCGCGGGGCTGGCGTCGCGGGACGTGGGGCGGTGCGCGGGGCTGGCGCCGTGGGACGTGGGGCGGGTGGTGCGGTGCGCGGGGCTGGGGCCGAAGTGCCCTCACGAAGACGGCGCAGCTTTTCGGCATGACGGCGCCGCAACCCCCATTCGCGATGACGCTCATGCACACGGCGAAATTCATCACGAGCGGCAGAATAATTCCGAGACAGGGTCCGGTCGCGCATTTCCGTCATCTGCTCCCGGCTGAACAACGACCCCTGTCTCATACCTAAATTTTCCCGCATCCCGACCCCGAGGTGTCAGCAGTAGATCATGCCAAAATGAATTTCCCCACCGCACACTGCGGTGCCAACTCCGCACTCTGCCGAATTATTGGCCGGAGACAAGTTCACGTGGTCGGAGACAACCTCACGGCCGCTGTCACAAGCCCCGCCGCGCACCAGACGGCGGCCGGTCAACCGGCATTCAGACGCCGGCGCGGAGGACGTGCCGAAATCGCTGGATCGATGGACGGATCGCGGTAGGCCCTCCATTCCCCGCTGCCGGGTCCACCATCAAGGCGTGGAGTTGCGGCAGCTCAGTTACGTCGAGGCGGTAGCGCGGTACGGCGGTTTCACCCGGGCCGCGGAACGGCTGCACGTTGCCCAGTCGGCGGTGTCGGCGCAGATTCGGGCGTTGGAGGCGGAGCTGGGGCTGGCGCTGTTCGCCCGGACCACGCGGCGGGTGGCGCTGACCCCGGCCGGTGAGCTGTTCGTGGCCCGGGCGCGGCGGGTGATGGCCGAGCTGGACGGGGCGCGGACCGAACTGCATGAGATCACGGCGGTGGTGAGCGGGCGAGTGACCATCGGGGCTACGGCGACGCTCGGGCCGTACGATCTCCCGCAAGCTCTCGCCCGCTTCCGCGACCGGTTCCCCGGCATCGCGCTGCGCCTGCGCTCCGGGCTGGTGACCGGGCTGCTCGGAGCGCTCGACGAGGGCGAGCTGGATCTGGTGGTGGGGCCGGTGCACGCTGACCTGCCGCCGCGGTTCGACGCGCTGCCGCTGGCGGACGAGCATCTGCTGCTGGCTGTGCCGCTCGGGCATGTGCTGGCGCGGGCCGGCCGGCTCACCCTGGGTGAGGCGCGGGACGAAGCGTTCGTCAGCCTGCGGCAGGGGAGTGGGCTGCGGTGGATCCTGGAGGACGCGGCCCGGTCGGCTGGGTTCACGCCGCGGGTGCAGTTCGAGGCCAGCGACGCGGCGGGGATTCGTGAGCTGGTGGCGGCGGGGCTCGGGGTGGGGCTCCTGTCACGGTCGGCGGCGGAAGGGGGCAGCGGGCCGGCGGTGGCGGTGCGGAATCTGCATCCGACGCCGGTGCACCCGCCGATCGGGGTGATGCACTCGCGGGACCGGCCGCTCAGTCCGGCCGCTCAGTCCTGCCGGCACCATCTTGTCGAGGTGGCCGGCCGCCAACCCGACCCGTCCCACCGCTCCGCCCTTTCTCCCGAGCCTGAGTCCGACCCTGGGTCCGACCCTGGGTCCGAGCCTGAGTCCGAGCCTGAGTCCGGCCCTGGGCCCGGCTCTGAGTAGCCCGGCTGGCACCCAGTGCTGTCCCAGCGCGGTTGAGGCAGTATTGGGAGCCAGCTGGGCCGGGGGTTCAGGCGCTGAACGACTCGAAGCGGGTGGTGTCGCGGAAGGCGGGCAGCTCGTAGAGCCTGTGCGTGTACCGCGAGAGGTGCGGATAAACGTGCAGGCCCGGGTTGATTGCACGGTCGGCGTTCGGGCCGGCGTCGAATCGGATCAGCGTCACCCACAGGCGCACGTCAGCCTCGGTGAGCACCCCGCCGACCAGGAATCCGGACCGGGCCAGCCGCCCGTCCAGCAGTTCGAACGCCTCGAGGAGGGCGGACCGCGCCGCCGGATCGTGCCGGGCGGCGGTCACCCCGTGGTTGACCGCCGGGCCGATCCAGCGGTCCAGCCGTTCGATCTCGTCGCGCAGCGCCTCCGGGTAGGTGTTCACCGGGGTGTAGGCCAGGTGCCGGAAACGGGTGGCCAGATCGATGCCGATCCCGGCGGCGTCCGTGCTGACCACGCGGCTCGAGAATCGATCCCACAGCATGGGTACGGCTACGTGCCCGTCGAAGTTCTCCTCGGTCGCCTCGTATGCCTGTCGCAGCAGCGTGAAGCCGTTCACCGGGTCGGGCCCGTGCAGCTCACGGAACGCCCAGCCGCGGGCGTCGCGCCGATCGTCCACATACGACATCGTCACGACGTCGTGCAGGCCGGCGAGTTCGCGGGTGATCGCCACCCGGTGGGTCCACGGACAGAACCAGCCGCCGTAGACGTGGTAGCGGAACGGCCGGGCGGTGAACGCGCCGTCCTCGGTGATCCGGCCGGTGAACCGCGTCTCCGGCGTTCTGCGGTATTCGCCGTGGATGGCGATGTCGACCGGGCTTGCGAGGCGAGTGCGGGCGGATAGCTGCGCCATGTCGTCACTCTTCTCCTGCTCAACCGCGAAGTCAATAAAACCTACAGGCGAAATAGGCTTTGCAAGGAAGATCAGCGTCTGGTAGACCGGCGTGCGTGCGGGTTCTCAACCTGGGACTGCGGTTCGTGCTCGAACTGTGCGCGCTGGCGGCCCTCGCCTACGGCGGGTGGCACACGCCCGGACCGGTCTGGAGCCGGATCCTCGCCGCGGTCGCCCTTCCGGTGCTCGGCGCGATCGTATGGGGCCGCTGGGTCGCCCCGAAGGCGAGCCACCCGCTGCCCGACCCGCAACGCCTTCTCCCCGAGTGGCTCGTCTTCGGCGGTGCCACCCTCGCCCTACTTCTCACCGGCCACCCGATCCTGGCAGCGGCCCTCGCCGTCATCGCCGCCGCCAACCGCTGGGCCCTGCACGCCCTCCGAACCGGCACCGGCGGAGAGAGCACCGGCACCGGCGGCGAAAGCACCGGCACCGGCGGCGAAAGCACCGGCGGCGAGACTGTTTAGGGCTCGGCACCAACCTCAGATACGGCGGTAAGCTGTGAAGTCCGTCTTCTTACGCAGCACGAATCCGATCGACTCGTACAACCGGATGGCCGGAGCGTTAGCCGCCGACGTGTGCAGGAAAGGCGTCTCCCCACGCTCCCGGATGCCGGCGGCCACAGCACGAACCAGCCGGGTGGCCAGGCCACGCCCGCGCCAGGCGGGATCCGTGCAGACCGCGCTGATCTCGGTCCAGCCGGTCGGGTGCAGCCGCTCACCGGCCATCGCGATCAGCGCGCCGTTCTCCCGAAGCCCGAGATAGGTGCCGAGCTCGACGGTGCGCCGAAGATAGGGGCCGGGCCGGGTCCGCTCGATCAGGTCGAGGATCTCCGGCACGTCGGCGGCACCGAGCCGCACCGCCGCCGGTTCGGGCTCCGCGCGGAGCGAGACGTCCACCAGCTGTACGCCGGCGATGGAACCCTCCACCTCCCACCCGGGATGGGCCACCCCGCCGGCCCCCGCGATGGTCACCGCCTCACCGAGCGGGACAAGCTGAGCCAGGTCGGCCCACGCACGAGGGTCGGTGGGGTCGGCCAGCGCGTGGAACGGCGCGACGTCGCGCTGATAGCGCGCGGCCTGCCCGTAGGCCTCGGCGAACCGCGCGTGCACTCCGGCCAGCGAACTCCACGCCGGGTTGTCCAGCACATCAAGGTCAGCAGGGGAGAGATCCCCGGAAAGTCGAGCCCCGGAGAGTCGAGCCGCGCCGGACGGAGCGCCGGAAACAGGCGCCGCGCCGGACGGAGCGCCGGAAACAGGCGCCGCGCCGGAGAGGGATGTCGCGGCGGGTAGCCCCGCCGCGACGGGAGATCCCGCCGCGGCGGCCGGATGGCTCACTTGCCCTCGATCGGCAGGCCGGGCGGGTTCACCTCGGCCTTGGTGACGGCCTCGTTGGCCAGGTTCCAGCGGTCCAGGATCTTGGCGTAGTCACCCGACGCGATCAGCTTGTCCAGCGCCGCCGAGTACGCCTTGATCAGCCCGTTGTCCTTCTTCGTGGTGAGCGCGATCAGGCCCTGCAGGTCCTTGCCGGCCCCCGAGTACGTCCCGACGATCTCGGTCTGCCCGGTGGTCGCCACGTGGTAGGCAGCCGACGGGTTGGGGCCGAGGTGCAGGTCGATCTGGCCGGATCCGAGGGCCAGATACACCGCCTGGTTCGTCTGGTAGTACTTGATCTCGACCTTCGGCAGGCCCTGCTTCTCGGCTTCATCCGCCCACTCGACCAGGATCTTCTCCTGGTTGGTCCCGGAGCTCACCGACACCTTCTTACCGGCGATGTCCTTCGGCCCGGTGACCGTCGTGCCGGAGCCCTTCTTCGCGAGCCAGGCCAGGTTGTCCAGACGGTAGGTGACGAAGTCGTACTTGAGCTTGCGCTCCTCGGTGACGGTGATGTTGGAGGCGCCGAGGTCGAACTTGCCGCTGTCCAGGCCGATGAACAGGTTCTCCCAGGAGGCGTTCTCCAGGACCGGTTCGAGGCCGAGGACGCCGGCGATCGCGACCGCGATGTCGGGCTCGCTGCCGATGAGCGTCTTGTTGTCGGTGGCCGCGAAGGCGAGCGGCGGGAAGCCGGAACCGGCCGCGCCGACGCCGATGATCAGCTTGCCGGCTGCCGCCGTCTTCGCCGGCAGGAGCGCCGCGATCGCGTCGTCCTTGGCCGGGAGGATCCGGTTCTGGTCGGGGCTGTCGTTGATCTTGACGACGGCCACCTCGGAGGGATTCGCGCCGGCTGCCGGCTCCGCCGCCTTCTCTTCGGGGGCGGCGCAGGCGGTCAGGCTCAAGGCCGTCACCGCAAGGGCAACCATCCATTTTGTACGCACAAGCGCTCCCTGTTTCTCAATTCGGTGGTGCGACGGTTTTCGCGGGCGGAGGCTCAGACGAGGACCTTGGACAGGAACGCCCTGGTCCGCTCGTGCTGCGGGCGGTCGAGTACCTGAGCGGGCGGACCCTGCTCGACGATGCGGCCCTCGTCGATGAAGACCACCGTGTCGGCCGCCTCCCGGGCGAAGCCGATCTCGTGCGTGACCACGATCATCGTGGTGCCGGCCCGGGCCAGGTCACGGAGCACGTCGAGGACCTCGCCGACCAGTTCCGGGTCGAGGGCGGAGGTCGGCTCGTCGAAGAGGATCAGCTTCGGGTCGAGCGCCAGGGCGCGGGCGATCGCCACGCGCTGCTGCTGGCCGCCGGAGAGCTGGCGGGGGTACGCGTCCCCGCGATCGCCGAGCCCGACCCGCTCCAGCAGCTCCTGTGCGTGTTCGTGGGCCCGCGCCTTCGGCACTCCGAGAGCCGAGATGGGCGCCTCCGCGATGTTCTCCGCGGCCGTGAGGTGCGGGAAGAGGTTGAAGTTCTGGAACACGAACCCGATACCGGCGCGCTGCTTGAGGATCTGCCGTTCGCTCAGCTCGTGCAGCCGGTTGCCGGACTGGCGGTAACCGATCAGCTCGCCGTCCACCCGCACCCGGCCGCGGTCGACCTTCTCCAGGTGGTTGATGCAGCGCAGCAGGGTCGACTTGCCGGAGCCGGAGGGCCCGAGGATGACGGTGACCGTTCCGGCCTCGGCGGTCAGGTCGACCCCGCGCAGCACCTCGGTCGTGCCGAACGACTTGTGCACACCGGTGATCTCGATCATTTCGCTGCCGCCCTCGTTCTCCAGGCCGTCCTCAGCCGCTGCAGCGGAGTGGGCGGCAGGTTCCGCACCGCGCCCCGGGCGTAGTAGCGCTCGGTGTAGTACTGCAGGACCGACAGGGCGGCCGTGAGGATCACGTACCAGACGGTCGCGACCATCAGCAGCGGCACGACCCGCCCGCTGCGCCCGTAGATCACCTGCACCTGGTAGAAGAGCTCGCCGATCGCCAGCACGTACACGATCGACGTGCTCTTGAGGAGGTTGACCAGCAGGTTCGCGGCGTTCGGCAGGATCGCGCGCATGGCCTGCGGCAGGACGATCCGGAAGAACTGCCGGCGCCGGGGGATGCCGAGCGCGGCGGCCGCCTCGTGCTGTCCGGCGTCCACCGAGAGCAGACCGGCCCGGATGATCTCGCCGGCGTACGCCGCCTCGTGCAGGGCCAGGCCGAGCAGCGCGGCGCCGAAGGAGCTGATCAGGTTGACGGTCGGGAACGACCATCCGGGCCCGAACGGGATGCCGACCTGCAGGGTCTCGTAGAGATAGCCGAGGTTCGCCCAGAACAGCAGCTGCACCAGCAGCGGCACGGACCGGAAGACCCAGATGTAGGTCCAGCTCACCGTGGCTAGCACCGGGTTCTTGGAGAGGCGCATCGCGGCGAGCGGGACGCCGCCGAGAAAGCCGAGGACCGCGCCGGCGAGGGTCAGCGTGAGCGTCACGCCCAGCGCCTCGACGACCGACTTCTCCAGGAAGTAGCCGAAGAACGTGGGCCAGTCCCAGCCCGGGTTGGTTACCAGGCCGTGCGCGAACTGGGCCAGCAGCACGAACACCAGCGCGACGGCGGCCCACCGCCCGGGATGGCGGGCGGGCACCACGACGAGGTCGTCGCCGGTCGTGCCGGTGGCCGGTGGTGGACCGGTGTTCCCCGGTCGCCGCGGTGTCAGGACGCTCATGGCGCCGACGGTAGGTAGGAATTCCCAAGTCCCACAAGTCCTATCAGGAATATATGTTTTAACAGCCTGTTACAACGGCGGCGGGCGCGCCGGCGGGCCCAGTAATCGGGACGGCTATTGCGAGTAAGCCCATAGATACGGTAGGAATAAGAGGCATTCACGCGTACCTCTGCCAGGAGCTTCCTTGACCACCTCCGTAGCCCCCGCGCCGCCCGCTGAGCGCGCCGCCACCCAGCAGGCCGGCCGGACCGCCGCGCTCGCGCCCGGCGGCGGCCTCCGCCGCCGCCTCGCGCTGCGGCTGCTCGCGCTCGTCGTGCTCTATCTCCTCTGGGAGATCACCGCGCGCGTCATGCGCAACCCGACCTTCATTCCCTCGCCCGCGGCGGTCTGGCACCAGCTGGTCGTGACCTCGACCGTGCACGACGGTGTCCGCGGATACAGCGGTCACCTGCTCATCGAGCACCTCGGGGTGAGCCTGCGCCGCATCGTCATCGGATCGGTGATCGGCATCGTCGGCGGCCTGATCCTGGGGGTGCTGATGGGCACGATCAGCTGGCTGCGGATCGTGACCGAGCCGGTCGTCACGTTCATCCGGGCGCTGCCGCCGCTGGCGTACTTCAGCCTGTTCATCATCTGGTTCGGCATCGACGAGACCCCGAAGCTGTGGCTGCTGTCGATCGCCGCGCTGCCCCCGGTCGCGGTCGCCACCGCCGCCGCCGTGCACAGCGCGCCCACCGGGCTGGTCGAGGCCGCCCGGGCGCTGGGTGCCGGGCGCTGGCAGACCGTCCGTGACGTGGTGCTGCCCGCCGGCCTGCCGGAGATCTTCACCGGCATCCGGCTGGCCGTCGGCGTCGCGTACTCGTCGGTGGTGGCCGCCGAGACGATCAACGGTGTGCCGGGCATCGGCGGCATGGTCCGCGACGCGCAGCGTTACTCACAGACCGACGTGGTCGTCCTCGGCCTGTTCGCCATCGGCCTCTCCGGCCTGCTCATCGACGCCCTGCTGCGGATCGCCGAGAACCGGCTGATCCCGTGGCGCGGCAGATCATAGATAAGGGATCCACAGTGAAGAAAATCCTTGCCGCTGCCTTCTCCGTCGCGCTGCTCGCCGCGACGGCAGCCTGCGGGAGCGGCGCCGCCAGCGGTGGGCCGGACCCGGAGAAGAAGACCATCCGGATCGCGTTCCAGGCGTTCCCGAGCGGTGACCTGATCGTCAAGAACCAGGGCCTGCTCGAGAAGGCGCTGCCGGACTACGAGATCACCTGGACCAAGTTCGACTCGGGCGCCAGCATCAACACCGCGTTCGTCGCCAAGAGCCTGGACATCGCCGCGATCGGCTCCAGCCCGGTGGCCCGTGGCCTGTCGGCACCGCTGAGCATCCCCTACCAGGTGGCGTTCGTGCTCGACGTGGCCGGTGACAACGAGGCCCTGGTGGCCCGCAACGGCAGCGGTGTCACCGACGTGGCCTCGCTGCGCGGCAAGAAGGTCGCCACCCCGTTCGCCTCGACCGCCCACTACAGCCTGCTCGCCGCCCTGGACAAGGCCGGCGTGAAGGAGTCCGAGCTGACCATCGTCGACCTGGAACCGCAGGACATCCTGGCCGCGTGGACCCGGGGCGACCTGGACGCGGCGTACAGCTGGCTGCCCTCGCTCGACGACCTGAAGAAGACCGGCAAGGTGCTCATCACCAGCCGGGAGCTGGCCGCCGGTGGCAAGCCCACGCTGGACCTGGGCGTGGTCTCCACCGCGTTCGCCGAGGCGCACCCGGAGGCCGTGGACGCGTGGCGCAAGGTCGAGGCGCAGGCCCTCGACGTCATCGCCAATGACCCGGCGGCCGCGTCCAAGGCGGTCGGTGCCGAGCTCAACCTCAGCCCCGACGAGGCCCTGAACCAGCTCAAGCAGGGTGTCTTCCTCAAGCCGGCCGACATCTCCTCGCCGGAGTGGCTGGGCACCGAGGGCAGCGTCGGCAAGATCGCGGACAACCTGGTGAGCGCCGCCGAGTTCCTCAAGGGCCAGCAGAAGATCGACGCGGTGCCCACGCTCGACGACGTCAAGAAGTCCATCTACGTGAAGGGTCTCCCCAGTGTCCTCGGCTGACTCTCCCTCAGCTGACGCCGTCCTCATCGAGGGTGTCGAACACTCCTACGGCGACGTCACCGCCGTCGGGCCGGTCGACCTGACCGTCCCGGCGGGGGAGTTCCTGGTTCTCGTCGGGGCGTCCGGGTGCGGCAAGAGCACGCTGCTGCGGCTGATCGCCGGCTTCGAGCAGCCGACCGTCGGCAGCGTGCTCACCGCCGGGACGCCGCCGGTGCCCGGCAAGGGCGCCGGTCTGGTCTTCCAGCAGCCCCGGCTGTTCCCGTGGAAGACCGTCGGCGGCAACGTCGCCCTGGCCCTGAAGTACGCGGGCCTGCCGGCCACCGAATCCCGCGTCGAGGAGCTGCTCGCCCAGGTCGGCCTGCACGACGTGGCGAAGCGCCGCACCTGGCAGATCTCCGGCGGTCAGCAGCAGCGGGTGGCGATCGCCCGGGCCCTGGCCGTCGAGAACCCGCTGCTGCTGCTCGACGAGCCGTTCGCGGCGCTGGACGCCCTCACCCGGGAACGCCTCCAGGAGGACCTCCGCAAGGTGAGCGCGGAAACCGGCCGCACCAGCATCTTCGTCACCCACAGCGTCGACGAGGCGGTCTTCCTCGGCAGCCGGGTCGTGGTCCTCACACCCCGGCCCGGCCAGATCGCGCTGGACCTGAAGATCGGCCTCCCCCGCACCGGCATCGCCCCGGACGAACTCCGCGGTTCGCCGGAATTCGCCGCGCTGCGGGCCGAGGTCGGCCACGCCATCCGCGAGCGCGCGGAGGCCCCCGCCTAGAAAGGACCAGCAGGCGCGCACAGTGAGGTTGTTTGGGATCTGGTTGTCGCCCCGGCGTGGGTAGAAGCGCACGGTCGGCTTGTGTGCGAGCCGGTTGTCGTTCGGGGCGGGTGTGGAAGCGCAGGGTTGGGTTGCGGGCGCGCCGCCCGCCGCCCGCGCATCCCCGCGCGAGTCCGCGCGCGGTGGGCCGCTCAGAAGCAGCTCTCCACCCGCGCCGCGCATGACGCCGCTCGGCGGTTCTCAAGATCGGCCGGTGGCCGTAAATCGGGTGGGAGCGGGCGGGCTCGCGGGCACAATGCTCGGCATGATCACCGCGACCCGGGAGCTGCTCGCCGTCCTCGACCCGCTGCCGCACCGGCAGCGGCTGCGCCACGTCGCCGCCTGGGCCCGCACCGCCGCCGACCGGGCCGAGGTCTGCGCCGACCTGCGCGAGCACGGGCCTTACGAGCGTCACCTCGCGCTCATCGCGGCCATGACCAGCCGCGACACCGAGGGCATCGCCGCGGCAAGCCGGGATCCGCTGCCGGCGCTGCGGGCCGTCGCCCTCGACGCCGCGCTGCGTGCGGGCATCCTCACCACGCACGACCTGAGCGCCGCCGATCGGCGCCGGCTCTATCGCCGGGTGCGCCGCCTGCGCCGGCCCGCTGTCGCGGACGCGCTGATCCGCGACGTCCTGGCGTCGCACGGGCCGGGTGAGGCGGCGGCGGTCCTTCCCGCCTGCGGCGCTGAGACGGTACGGGCACTCCTGCCCGGCCTGGAGCACCAGGTCAACCTGGCCGCGCTCGCCCACCGCCACGCCGGCCTGGTGCATGAATGGGTCCGGGACGTCCTGGCCGCCACCGAGCCCGACCGCCGGTCCTGGATCTGGCACCGGGCCGCACCCGCCGTGCTGTCCGGTGACCCCGCGGCAGCGCTCGATCTCCTCGAGCTCTACGCCCCCGAGGATTCACTCCCGGGTTCGCTCACCGCGTACGGAAAAATCGCTGCTCACAGCCCGGACCGCGTCGCCCGCCTGCTCACCGCGCCCCGTCGCGTCGCCTGGCTGCGCGGCCTGGCCCTGCCACCGGCGCTGCTGCGCCGCCTCGCGGTGCTTTCCACCGCGGCCCTCGTCCCGCTGGCCCGCACGATCCGCGACCGCCACCTGCCCGCCCTGCTCGCCGCGCTGCCGCCGTCGCGGCGTGCCGAACTCCACGACGCCGCGTTCGCCGGCGTCGACACCTCCGTGCGCATCCCGCCGGCCGAGCTGATGGACGTGCTGCCGCGCGAGGTCCGGATCCGGGAGGCGGCCCGCGTTCTCACCCTGCCGCGGATCCGTGAGCAGGAACCCCAGGCCGAATACTGGAGCGGCTACCTGGCCTGGCCGGACGCGGTCGCCGCGCTCGAATCGGCGATCCGCTCCGGCGACGCGGGTGACCGGGCCCGCGGTTACGGCCTGCTGGTCCTGGCGGCCGTGCGCAGCCGCGACCCGGAGCCGGTCGCCGAGGTGATCGGGCGGCTGCTGCGGTTGGGCAACGAGCAGGATCCGGTACGGATGTCGGCGCTCCGGCCGCTCGCCGGTGCGGCCCGGCTGCTCACCCCCGCGGTCGCCGGCCACCTGGCAACGATCGTCACCGACGTGACCGAGGCCCGCGACACCTCAGCCGGCACCACGAACGCGCTCGCCCGGCTCGCGGCCGGGGTGCTGCGCCATCACGTGGACGAGCCGGAGCTGCTCGCCTGGGCGCTGTCCACCATCGACCGGGTCAGTACGTCGGCGTCGATGCCGGTGCTGCACCGCTTCGACGGGCTCCGCCGGGGACAGGAGGCGATGGTGTTCGCCCGGCTGCGGCCGTGGATCGAGGCGACGATGAGCCGTGGCTCGTGCGGCCCGCTGTTCGCGGTGACCCGGGCGTTGGGCCGGCGTGCCCGGAACCTGCCGGAGTTGCGGGGACTGCTGCGCCGCGCGTTCGAGCCGCGGGTCTCGGAGACCGACGCCCGTACCGCGATCACGCTGTGGCTCGACGACCGGCGCGGGCGCGACGACCGGGTGGCGGAGGTGCTGGCGGCCGACCCGACCGCGGTGGCGATCCCGGTGGTGTGGGAGACGATCAGCGCGCGCCGCACCGACCTGCTCGACGTGGCGCTGGCACGCCGCCCGCGCGGGCGGTTCGTGCCGGCCGGCGTCCGCTGGGTTCCGGGGACGATCACCCATGCGGAGCGGTGGCTGCCGCGTCAGCAGAACCGGATGGCCGGGCTGCTGAGCCTGGTCGCCGAGGACACCGAGCAGCCGGTGTGGCAGCGGGCCGCGGCGATCAAGGCGGTGGCGCGGATACCGGTCGCCGGGTGGGAGGTGGTCCTGCGCTATGCCGACTCGGCGGAGGTGGTGCTGGCGGAGGCGGCGCTCGGTGCCCTGATCCGGACCGAACGGCCGGACGAGGCCCTGCCGGTGCTGCTCGCGCACGTGGGCGACGACCGGGCCCGGGTCGCCCTGTATGCGGCGGGCCGGGCGGTCGCGCACATCCCGCCGTCCCGGCTGGTGGCCTCGATCGGCCCGATCCTGTCCACGTCCGGGGCCAAGGTGACCAGCCGGAAGGAGGCGGTGCGGCTGCTGGCGCGGTACGGGCCGCCGGAGGTGATGGAGACGCTGCTGGCGGCGTACCGGGTGCCGGACCAGCACCGGGACGTGCGGGCGGCGATCGTCTCCGCCGCCCGGCAGCACCTTGACTCCGCGGTGAGCTGGACGATCGTGGAGGCGGCGGCCGGTGGCAGCCGGGAGGAGCTGCGCGCGGTGCTCGTCGCCGACCCGCGGCGGATCGCCGAGCCGCATCGTGCCCGGTACGCCGCCCTGATCGCGGCCGCCTGCCGGGCACCGGACCGGGAGATCCGGCGGGCCGCGTTCCAGAGCCTGCCCGGCTGGGCGCCCTGGTCCGCCGACGTCACCGCGCTGATCGTGGACCGGTTCACCGACCTCGGCGAGAGCCTGGACGGCGTCCGGACCGGTGGGTTGATGGCCGCCGCCGGATCCGGCTGGCTCCACGAGGCGTTCGAACGGCTGGCCGCTCGCGACGCCGCCGACGACCTGCCCGGCCGTCCCGGCGACGACCGCCCGGCCCGGCGGCGCATCGAGGCCCTCGCGCGGGCCGCGCTCGCCGGTCCCCGGGGCGAGGCCCGGGCGCGGCTGATTCCGGAGTTCCGCGGGCTCGCGGACCAGCCCGGCTATCGGAGCGTCGCCGTGATCACGCTGATCGGACTCGGACGGCTCGACGATCTCGACACGATCGCCGACCTCTGCGACGGGCGGCCGGTCCTCGCCCTGCGCGCGGCCCAGCACGCCGGTGGCCGCCTGCGCCAGCTGCCGGAGCTGATCGGGGTGGACTTCCTGCACCCGGTCGCCAGCCGGCTCACCGCCCGCGGTGACCTGGCCGGCGGGCTGCTCGCGGTGGAGCTTACCCGGCTCGGCGCCACGTTCGGGTGGGGTGAGCCGTGGCGCGGGATGCTGCTCGGGCTCCGGGACCATCCGGACCCCGACGTCCGTGACGAGGCCTACGCCGTCGACATGACCTGAGCTTGACGGGAACGCATGAGCGGGCGGCGGGGGACGGCCGGGAGGGAACTCCTGGCCGTCCCGCCGGTAGTTCGGGGACTCTACGTGGGTCGTACCGGAAAAGGAGCGGTAGGCGAGACGTAAGCCTGACCGAAAGTGATTGCTGGAGGAACGCCTGGATCTCAGGGTTTGCGTGCTACCGCGCCGTATTCGTCGACCGCGCGGAGCTCGTCGGGTGCGGCGCCCGCCGCCGGTCGCCAGCCGGCGCACGGGACCAGGCCCGGCTCCAGCACCTCGAGGCCCTCGAGATAGCGCGCGAGCTGATCCGGGTGGCGCAGGTGGTAGCTCAGCGGCGCGTTCGCGTTCCAGACGCCGATGGCTTCCTCGAAGGCGGGACCGTCGATGACGTTGGTGCCGTCGGCGGTGACCAGGTAGCTGCCGGAGGGCAGGCCGGCGAGCAGGGCCCGGACGATCGACACGGCTTGGTCCAGGTCGGGGACGTGACCGAGAATGTTCATCAGGATCAGGCCGACCGGCTCGTCCAGGTTCAGCGTGCCCTTCGCGGCGTCGAGGATCTTGGCGGGCTCGTGGAGGTTGGCGTCGACATATTCGGTCGCGCCCTGCGGCGTGCCGGTCAGCAGCGCCCGCGCGTGCACGAGCACCAGGGGGTCGTTGTCGACGTAGACGATGCGCGACTCGGGCGCGGCCGCCTGGGCCACCTGGTGGGTGTTCTCCGCGGTGGGCATGCCGGTGCCGATGTCGAGGAACTGCCGCAGCCCGGCGTCGACGGCCAGGTGCGTGACCGCACGCTTGAGGAACGCGCGCGACTGGCGGGCCACCACGGCGATGTCCGGGTACAGGTTGGCGAAGTCGTCGCCGACCTGCCGGTCCACCTGGTAGTTGTCCTTGCCACCCAGCCAGTAGTTCCACACCCGCGCCGAGTGCGGGACGCTGGTGTCGAGCTTCACGGCGTCGTGATCGGTCATAGCCGGGAAGCATACGCGCCCCTGCATGATCCACTCAGGACGGTGGTGCGTCCCGGCCACCCCCACCGTCCTGGGGTGGCCGGGACCTTTCACCGGGTGGTCAGATCGACCACCAGGCCGTGGTGTCCGGCGGGAGCACCACGTTGTCCGGAGTGCCGTCCAGGGGGCCGCTGGCCAGCAGCAACTCGCCGGGGCGGCCGACGGCGACCGGCTGGTCGCCCATGTTGACCGTGCAGCGGAAGTTCTCCGCCCCGTCGCGCTCGAAGGCGAGCACGCCGGCCGGTGCCGGCACCCAGCGCAGGTTGTCGGTGCCGGCGAGCGCCGGGTGTGCCTTGCGGACGGCGAGCGCGGCCCGGTAGAGCTCCAGCGTGGAACCGTCCACCCCGGCCTGGGCAGCGACGCTCAGCCCGGCCCACGAGTCCGGCTGCGGGAGCCAGCTGCCGCCGCCGTCCGGGCCGAAGCCGTATGGCGCGGCGGTCCCGCTCCACGGGATCGGCACCCGGCAGCCGTCGCGGTAACCGTCCTGGCCGGTGGCGCGGTGGAAGGCCGGGTCCTGGCGCACCTCCGGCGGCAGGTCGATGACCTCGGGCAGGCCGAGCTCCTCACCCTGATAGACGTAGGCGGAACCGGGCAGCGCCAGCATCAGCGCGGACGCGGCGCGGGCCCGGCGCAGGCCGGCCTCCTGGTCGACCTCGGCGGGCTTGCGGCCGGCCACCTCGCCCTCGCCGGCCTGCATCAGGCGGGTGGTGTGCCGGACCACGTCGTGGTTCGACAGCGTCCAGGTGGTGGGCGCGCCGACGGTACGCATCGCGGCGAGCGACTCGTCGATGATCTGCCACTGCTCGTGCACGTTCCAGGCGGTGCCCAGGTAGCTGAAGTTGAACGCCTGGTGCAGCTCGTCGCCGCGCACGTAGTGGGAGACCCGGGCCAGGCTGGGTGCCCACGCCTCGGCCACCGCGATGCGCTCGCCGGGGTACTCGTCGAGGATCCGGCGCCAGTCGCGGTAGATCTCGTGCACGCCGTCGCGGTCGAAGCAGGGGCTCTCGCCGACGCCGAGCAGGTGCCACTCGGCGTGCGAGCCGACGTCCGGCAGGCCGTCCTCCTTGACCAGGCCGTGCGCCACGTCGACGCGGAAGCCGTCGACACCCAGGTCGAGCCAGAACCGCAGGATGGTCTTGAACTCGTCGCGGACCGCCGGGTGCTCCCAGTTGAAGTCCGGCTGCTCGGCGGCGAACAGGTGCAGGTACCACTCGCCGTCGGCGACCCGGGTCCAGGCCGGCCCGCCGAAGATCGACGGCCAGTCGTTCGGCGGCAGCTCACCGTTGTCGCCCTTGCCGGTGCGGAAGTGGTAACGCTCGCGGAACGGCGACCCGGGGCCACCGGCGAGCGCCTTGCGGAACCACTCGTGCTCCTCGGAGGAGTGGTTCGGCACCAGGTCGACGATCACGCGCAGGCCGAGGGCGTGTGCGCCGGTGATCAGCTCGGAGGCGTCCGCGACGGTGCCGAAGATCGGGTCGACGGTGCGGTAGTCGGCGACGTCGTAACCGGCGTCCGCCTGCGGTGAGGAGTAGAAGGGTGAGAGCCAGACCGCGTCCACGCCGAGGTCACGCAGGTAGGGCAGCCGGCCGGTGATGCCGGGCAGATCACCGATGCCGTCGCCGTTCGAGTCGGCGAAGCTGCGCGGGTAGATCTGGTAGATGACCGCGTTGCGCCACCAGGATGCGGGCGGCGCCTCCACGGCGGGCGGTGCGATCAGTGCGTCTGTCATGGATCAGGAAGGTAGCAGGCAACTAACTCGTGTTACATAGCAAGACGGCTGCTTTCTTGCAGCAAGTTCTTGCAGTATGCCGTTATGGGGCTTTTGCGGTGGAATCTCGGATGATCAGCGAGGTGCCGAGTGTCTGGTGCGGATGCTGAGCCTCGCCCCGGATGGCCGAGACCAGGAAGTCGGCGGCCATCCGGCCCTTCGTGACGATCGGCTGCCGTACGGTCGTCAGCCGCGGCCGGAACCACGCCGACTCCGCAAGATCGTCGAAACCGGTCACGGAGACGTCGCCGGGAACATCGACGGAAAGTTCTTGCAAAGCGTCCACGGCCCCGTACGCCAGCACGTCGGACAGCGCGAGGATCGCCGTCGGCGGCTCGCCCGCCGCCATCAGCTCCCGCGCGGCCCGATAGCCGTCCGCCCGGGTGACCGGCACCTCGGCCAGCCGCACGCCGGCCAGGCTCAGCCCCACCTCGTCCAGAGCGTCCCCGATCCCGGCCAGCCGCCGCGCGATCGGCCCGTAGCTGCCCCGTGCCAGCGCCTCCCGCTCGGCCCCGATGGAGAGCACCGCGAGCCGCCGGTGCCCCAGCTCCAGCACGTGCCGGGTCACCTCCCGGGCGCCGCCGCGGTCGTCCACCTCGACGCTCGGCGCGCCCTCGTGCCGGTCGCTGTCGATCAGCACGAACGGGATGCCGCGACGCTCCAGTTCGGCCACCTCGCCGCGGTCCTTCTCCAGGCCGCAGACGATGAAGCCGTCCACCGCCGCGTACGGGATCGCCCTGAGCACCGAGTCCTGCAGCGGCGGGGTGAGCAGCAGGGTGTAACCCTCCTGGTCGCAGATCTGCCCGGCGCCCATCAGGAACCGCGAGTAGTACGGGTTCTCCAGCACCCGGGCCAGCCGCTGCGGCAGCAGCACCCCGATCGAGCCGGTGGTGCCGGCCTGCAGCATCCGGCCCAGGGTGCTGGGCGCGTACCCGAGCTGCTGGGCGACGCCGAGGATCCGCTCCCGGGTGGCCACCGAGATGCGCTGCGGGTTGTTGAAGGCGAACGACACCGCCGAGCGGGAGACCCCCGCGGCCGCCGCCACGTCGCTCGACGTCGGTTTGGCCCTTCTCGACGGCATGACAAGACCCTATCGCCAGGCCGGCGGGATCCCCCGGACGGGCGACGTTCTGCCACTGCGGAGCGCGCCGTGGCACCCTGGGGCCCATGATGCACACCTGCTGGTCGTATGACGATCACCAGGAATTCGTGCTGAACGCACGGTCTTTCCTGCATGCCGGCCTGCTAGCGGGCGAACGGGTCTGGTACGTACCCGGGCCCCGCTCCAACGGTGCCGTCGGATGGCTGCTGGACGAGGCCCCGGCCTGGCCACCCGGCACCGTCCAGGTCCTTGATCCGCTGGAGGTCTACTGCCCCGAGCAGCCGTTCGACCCGGTCGCCCAGATGTCGTCCTACGTGGCGGCCACCGAGGAGGCCGTGGCCGCCGGGTACACCGGGCTGCGCGTGGTCGCCGACGCGACGCCGATGGTGCGCACGCGGCAGCGCCTCGACGCCTTCGTCAGGTACGAGTACGCGATCGGCCGCTACATGCTTACCGCCCCGCTGCGGGCGGTCTGCGTCTACGACCGGGCCGAGCTGGGAGACCGGGCCGTCGCGGAACTGGCCGGCGTGCACCAGCGGACCAACGCACCCGGCGTGCCGTTCCAGCTGTACGCCGGGCGCACGTCGTCGGAGACCGTGCTCGCCGGTGAGGTGGACGCCTCGGCCGAGGACCTCTTCCTCGCGCTCTTCGAGCGGGCCGACCTGCGCCCGGCCGGCGGCGAGATACTGATGCACGCCGAGGACCTGGGCTTCATCACCCACCGTGGCCTGATCGCGCTGCACCGGCAGGCGCAGCGGCGGTCGCTGACCGTGGTGATCCGGACCCGGCTGCGGACCGTGGCGCCGATGGCCGACGCGCTGTGCCTGACCGGGTTGCGGGTCGAGGAGGCCGGATGAGCCCGCTCCCGGGCGGGCACCGCCACGACGCCGTCTGTCACGACTCGGCCGAGCACCTGCTGGGTGTCGCCGTACCGTTCCTGCGGGGCGGGATCACCGTGGGCGAACCGGCGGTGGTGACCCTCGGCGGGTGCACCACCAGCCTGATCCGCGCCGCCCTGCCGCCCGGCGGCGGCGTGACGTTCCTCGACGCCGACACCGTCTACACCCGTCCCGCCGCGCTGATCCGGCAGTACCGGGACCTGATCGGCGGCCACCTCGCCGATGGTGCGCCACGGGTCCGGATCCTCGGCGAGCCGCCCCGCGAGGTCTTCGGGCCGGCCTGGGACTGGTGGGCGCGGTACGAGTCCGCCGTCAACCACGTCTACGACGAGTTCCCGGTCTGGAGCCTGTGCGTCTACGACACCCGGGTCACGCCGGACAGGGTCCTCACCGACGTCCGGCGCACCCACCCGCACAGCTTCCTGCCCGGCGGCCGGTACGCGGTGAACCGGGACTACACCGACCCGGCCGGCTACCTCGGCGAGCCCCGCCCGGTGCGGCCCGACCCGCTGCAGGCAACCGCGCCGGTGGCCGACCTGATCGACCCGTCCGGGGCGGTGGCGCGGGACGCGGTCCGCGGGCTGGTCACCGGCCCGGCCCTGGACGGGATGCTGCTGGGGATCACCGAGGCGGTCACCAACGCGCACCGGCACGGCAAGGGAGCGGTGCGGTTGCGGGCCTGGCAGGGCGGCGGCCGGGTGGTGGTGACGGTGACCGACGAGGGCCCCGGTCCGGGCGACCCGTTCGCCGGGCTGGTGCAGGCCGCCGGCAACGGCCTGTGGCTCAGCCACCTCTTCTGCGACCACGTCGCCCTGGAGCGGGACGCCGACGGTTTCACCGTCCGCCTGACGGCCGGCTCTCAGGCTGCTGACACGGGCACGCGGACCACGGCGTCGAAGACGTAGCCGAGGGTGTTGAACCGGGCCACGTCCGGCTGGGTGTTGCCCTTGACGTCGGTGGCGCGGGCCAGCAGCTCGTGTGCGCCCGCGGCGGGCGTCCAGTCCAGCTCCCAGCGCTGCCAGACCCCGCCCGGCGTCGCGCCGTAGGGCCGGGCCCGGCGCCAGGTCGTACCGCCGTCGGTGCTGACCTCGACCTTCCTGACCGGCCCGCTCGCCGACCAGGAACGGCCGGTCAGCCGGGTCCGCACACCGGCGGCGAAGGTCGCGCCCGGGTCCAGCTCGAACGCGCTCTTGATCACCTGGCGGTCGAAGGGCAGGCCCTCGGCCGGGAACTCGGGGCCGAACAGCCGGTAGAACTGGGTGTTCCACGGCGAGAAGAGCGGCTCGGCGGAGACCTCGATCCGGCCCACCCACTTGATCGAGGAGATGCCGATCCAGCCGGGCACGACGACGCGGACCGGCGCACCGTGGTCGGCCGGCAGCGGCTCGCCGTTCATCTCGTAGGCGAGCAGCACGTCGTCAAGTGCCTTGCGCAGCGGCAGCGGGCGGCGGACCGGCCCGAGGTCGGCGCCGCCGCTGACGAAGTTCGCGTCGAGGCCGGTGGGCTGCACGTCGAGGGCGTGGCGGCTCAGGCCCGCGCGGCGCAGGACGGTGGAGAGCCGGACACCGCGCCAGCGCGCGACGCCGACGGCGCCGAGACCCCAGGCAGTGCCGGAAACGGTCTGGCCCTGCTGGGTGGTGTAGTAACTGCGGGCGTTGCCCGCGCATTCGACAGCGACTGTACGGGTTTCGCCCGGCAGCCTTTTCAGGTCCTCGAGGGTGAACTGTGCCGCCGCACCGCGCAGCCCGGACCCGGAGACCTCCAGGTGCCAGCCGGCCGGGTCGATGATCGGGGTGCTGGTGTGGTTGCGGACGAAGAACCTGTCCACCGGCACGTGGTAGCCCTGATCCCTCAGCGCCGACCAGCGGGTCTCGGCGTTGGTGCCGTGCACCCGGAACAGCTCCGGCGGCAGCGGCTTGACGATGGTGGCGGCTTTTTCGACTGCCCCGGCGGGCGTTGCCGCGGCAGCCACGCCCGTGCCGGCGACGCTCACGGCGGCGCCGATTCTGAGCAGATCGCGCCGTGAGAAGCCGCGCGCCCGCCCGGCGAGGAAGTCCTGCAGCCGACGCTCGTCGTACTCGCCCTCATTCATGCCGGGCATCCTATCCAGTCCATAGGACATGTAGGTAGTCTCCGGGAATGGACTTCCACTGGTTTCTTCCCACCAATGGCGACAGCCGCGACATCGTCGGCGGCGGGCACGGCACGCCGGTCGGCTCGGCCGGTGGCGTGCGCCCCCTGACCATCAAATATCTCGGCCAGATCGCGCGCAGCGCGGAGCAGCTCGGCTTCGTCGGCGCGCTCACCCCGACCGGCGCCTGGTGCGAGGACGCCTGGCTGACCACGGCGATGCTCACCGAGGTCACCGAGCGGCTCAAGTTCCTCGTCGCGTTCCGCCCCGGGCTGATCTCACCGACCCTCGCCGCCCAGATGGCGTCCACCTTCCAGCGGCTGTCCGGCAACCGGCTCCTGCTCAACGTGGTCACCGGCGGTGAGTCCCACGAGCAGCGCCAGTTCGGCGACTTCCTCGACAAGGACTCGCGGTACGCGCGCACCGGAGAGTTCCTCGGTGTCGTCAACGCCCTGCTGCGCGGTGAGACCGTCACCCACGAGGGTGAGCACATCCGCGTGGAGGACGCGCGGCTCGCCCGGGTTCCCGACCTGCCGCCGGCCATCTACTTCGGCGGCTCGTCGAAGGCGGCCGGGCCGGTCGCCGCGAACCACGCCGACGTCTACCTGACCTGGGGTGAACCGCCCGCGCAGGTGGCCGAGAAGCTGGCCTGGATCCGCACCCTCAAGCCGGACATCAGGTTCGGCATCCGGTTGCACGTGATCACCCGGGACACCGCCGACCAGGCCTGGGACGAGGCCGCCCGCCTGCTGCGCAACGTCTCCTCCGACGACATCGCCAAGGTGCAGGCGGGGCTGCGGCGCAGCGAGTCCGAGGGCCAGCGCCGGATGCTCGACCTGCACGGCGGCGACCGCGACGGCCTGGTCGTCTCGCCGAATCTCTGGGCCGGCGTCGGCCTGGTCCGCGGCGGCGCCGGCACCGCGCTCGTCGGCAGCCACACCGAGGTGGCCGATCGCCTTCAGGAGTACGCGGCCCTCGGCATCTCCGAGTTCATCCTCTCCGGATATCCGCATCTTGAGGAGGCGTACTGGTTCGGCGAGGGTGTGCTGCCGGAGCTGCGCCGCCGCGGCGTGTGGCAGCACCCGGCGGGGGAGAACGGTACGGCGCCCGCGGTGATTCCGTTCGCCGGAGTTCCGCTTCAGGCGCCGGCCGCCGCTTCCTGACGGTTTCCAGGATGAGCCCGGCGTGCGCCTGAACAGTTTCCGGGGACGGTGGCTCAGGCGGTCTCGGCGGGGGCGGCCGCCGGAGTGCGGTCCCCGGCTTCCCGGTCGGCGGGCAGGGCCGGTGGCGGCACGTCGCCGCCGGTCGCTTCGGGCTTTTCGTCCTGCGGGC
The DNA here is from genome assembly GCF_042666575.1 of Actinoplanes sp. GCM10030250. Classification (NCBI taxonomy): domain Bacteria; kingdom Bacillati; phylum Actinomycetota; class Actinomycetes; order Micromonosporales; family Micromonosporaceae; genus Actinoplanes; species Actinoplanes sp. GCM10030250. The sequence continues at coordinate 37,904 of NZ_JBHTDO010000031.1, forward strand.
GGCCGGGCCACCAGAACCGGTCACCGGTGAGGGTGGCCAGGGCGGGGACCAAGACGGTACGGACGAGCAGCGTGTCCAGCAGCACCCCGATGCCGACGATGACACCGATCTGGGTGAGCGTGACGACCGGCAGCACCCCGAGCACGGCGAAGACGGCCGCCAGCAGGATGCCGGCGCTCGTGATCACCGCGCCGGTGACCGCGAGGGCGTGCACCATGCCCTCCCTGGTGCCGCGCGCCGGCGTCTCCTCCTTGGCCCGGGTGACCAGGAAGATGTTGTAGTCCACACCGAGCGCGACCAGGAACAGGAACGAGAACAGCGGTACCGAGTTGTCCAGCGCCGGATAGTCGAACACGTTGCGGAACAGCCACGACCCGGCACCCAGCGACGCCAGGAAGCTCAGCACCACGGTGGCCATCAGCAGCAGCGGCGCGACCAGGGCGCGGAGCAGCACGATCAGCACCAGCAGCACCACGATCAGGATCACCGGCACGATCGTCACCAGGTCGCTGCGGGCGGCGTCCCGGGTGTCCAGGGCGGTCGCCACGCTGCCGCCGACCAGGGCGTCGTCGCCGACCCGGTCGCGCAGGTCACGGATGGTGTCGAAGGCCTCGGCGGTGTCCGGTGCCGCCTCCAGCACGGCGCTGATGCTGACCTGCGCATCGGTGCGCTCGCCGATCCGGGCCTGAGCGACGCCGGGAGTGTCGCTGACCGTGGCGAGGACCTGCTCGGCCTTGTCCGGCGGGGCCAGCACGACGGCGGGACCGGCGGCACCGGCCGGGAAGTAGCGGCTCAGCGTCTCCAGGCCGGCCACCGACTCGGCCTCGACCCGGAACTGCTCGGTCTGCGAGAGGCCGACCTTGGTGCCGATCGCGCCGGACGCCAGCAGGCCGAGGACCACGACGGCGAGGGCGGTGACGGCGGCGGGGCGGCGGACCACCGTACGGGCGATCCGGGCCCAGAAGCCCTTGCCGTCCTCCGGGCCGCCCTGGCCCATCCGCGGGATGAACGGCCAGAACAGGCCGCGGCCGCAGACCACCAGCGCGGCGGGCAGCACGACGAGCGCGAAGACCGCGGCGATCAGGACACCGGTGGCGGCGGTGACACCGAGCGCGGCGTTCGTCCTGAGGTCGGCGAGCAGGAGGGTGAGCAGGGCGAGGATGACCGTACCGGCGCTGGCCGCGATGGCCGGGCCGGCACCGCGCAGCGCCCTCGACATGGCGTCGAACCGGTTCTCGTGCCGGTGCAGCTCCTCCCGATAACGGGAGATCAGCAGCAGCGCGTAGTTGGTGCCCGCGCCGAACACCAGCACGGTGACGATGCCCGTCGTCGAACCGTTGATCGCCAGGCTGGTGTGCTCGGAGTAGAGCGCGATGGCCTTCGCCGCGAGCTGATCGGCGAAACCGACGACGAAGAGCGGGACGATCCACAGGATCGGGCTGCGGTACGTCACCAGCAGCAGGACCGTGACCACGATGACGGTGACGATCAGCAGCCGGGTGTTCGCGCCGCTGAAGCTGTTCGCCAGGTCGGCGCCGAACCCGGCCCCGCCGGTGACCTGCGCGGTGACCCCCGCGGGCAGGCCGTCCTTCGCCGTGGCCCGCAGCTCGTCGACGACGCGGATGGTCTCGTCGCTGTCACCGCTGGCCGGCAGCGGCACGGTGATCAGGGCGGCCTTGCGGTCCTCGGAGAAGATCGGCCGGCCGAGGTCCTGAACGCTCGCGACATCGGCGTCGGTGAGCTCGGCGCCGCCCTTGGCGATCACGACGAGCGCCGGGTTGGTGCGGCCGGACGGCAGCTCCTTCTGCAGCTTGGCGACCCGGGTCGACTCGGCCGAGGCCGGCAGCGAGGAGGTCTGATCGTTGTCCGTCCGCGTCGAGCCGGCGAAGGCGAAGACCAGCCCGCCGAGCACGAGGGCCAGCAACAGGGTGGCCCACGCCCTTTTCAAGCCGATGCCCTTCATGCCTGAGCCCGTTTCACGCCGATGCCCCTTTGACGCTGTGCCATCTCATGAATACTCCAAGAACGAGAATCTTTACAATCGAGATTGTTCACGACTGGGCGGACATCTGCAACACTTACCCCCGTGGAAGCGAAGGAGACCGCTGAGCGGGAGCGGTTGCGCAGGGAACTCGTCGACCTGCTGAACACGTACAGCAGCGAGGCGCAGCACATCGGGCACGCCTTCGCCAACCGCAACCAGCTGCACGCGACGGACATGCACGCCCTGCTCGCGGTGATGCGGGCCGAGCGGGACGGCAGCCCGCTGACCCCCGGCCGCCTGGGCGAGGCGATGGGCCTGTCCTCCGGCGCCACCACCGCGCTGATCGACCGTCTCGAGCGCGGCGGTCACCTGCGCCGCACCCGGGAGAGCACCGACCGGCGGGTGGTGCACCTGCGCTACGCCGATGCCGGGATGTCGCTGGCTGTGGCGTTCTTCACGCCGCTGCGCCCGCACACCGACGCGGTGATGGAGCAGTTCAGCGTCGAGGAGTTGCGGGCGGTCGAGCGCTTCCTGGGCGGGATGGCCAAGGCCCTGACCGCCTACCGCGATGAACTCCGCTCCGGCTGACCTTTTCTGGTCAGTCCCCACGCCCCGGCTCTTGTGCGCCTTCTGTCCGGCGCAACCGGGACGCAACGGCCGGGTTCCGCAAGTGCATGCCCCCGGCGCCGATCTCATCCGGCGTGCGAACCGAGCCCCTGCTGATCGAAGCCGACGCCCTGCTGGCCCGCGGCCGTGCCCACAACGCGGCCAACCTGCTCGCCCCGTTCGTCGGGCGCGAGCCGGGCAACATCGCCGCCTGGCACCGGATGGCCCGGGCGCGCCTCGACCTCGGCGACCCGCGGGGCGCCCTGCGCGCGGCGGGAGCCGCCTGGCAACTCGACCCGGACGGTGCCGAGTCGCTCTTCTGGGTCAGCCGCGCCTGCACCGCACTCGGTGAGCACGCCGAGGCGATCGAATCCGCCTACGCCGCCTGCCAGGACGACCCCGGCAACCCGCGCCTGCACAACCGCCTCGCCGAGGCCCGGCTCGCCGCCGGCCAGACCGCCGAGGCGGCCGAGGGCCTGCGGATCGCGGTCGAGTTCGCCGGTTACGACGCCGACCTGTACGTCACGTACGCCCTCGCCCTGTTCGCCATCGGCCGCCCGCTCAGCGCCCGCGAAGCCGTCATGAAGGCGTTCAGCCTGGCCCCGGAGCACACCGGCGCCCAGCTGGCCCTGTCCCGCTTCGAGTCCGCCATGCGCGGTGTCACCGACGCCCCGTCCCTGGCGGTGGCCTCCGACGACTTCGCCGACTCCCTGCGCATCCAGCCGAGCGGCCACCTCGGCGTCCGCATCCCGCCGACCAGGGACGCCCTCGCGTACGTGGCCCGGGTGTCAACGATCTGGTTCCTCGCCGCCTTCTGCGCGGTCGCCGTCCTCGACATCACCGGCTTCGTCCTCGCCGAGACCAGCGTCTACCTCGGACTCCTCACCGCCGCCGCCTCCACCACCCTGGCCGCCCGCCTCCTCCACCGCCCCTGACCAGCCGGCGCCCGGTGCTGCCTCACCCCCGCGAGCCAGCACCGGGCGCCGGCCGCCCCACCCCGCTGACGTCCAGCCGCCCCGCCCCGCTGACGGCCAGCCGCCCCGCCCCGCTGACGGCCAGCCGCCCCGCGCTGCTCCCCGGGGGCGCCGGACACAGCTCTCAGCGCCAGCCGGGTGGCTCGGCTGGCCGTGAGGGGGGTGTTCGGGCGC
>NZ_JBHTDO010000031.1:41738-125612 GCF_042666575.1 Actinoplanes sp. GCM10030250
CGCGGAAAGCACCGCTCTGCGCCAGCCGGGTGGCTCGGCTGGCCGTGAGGGGGGTGTTCGGGCGCGGAAAGCACCGCTCTGCGCCAGCTGGGTGGTTCGGCTGGCCGTGAGGGGGGTGTTCGGGCGCGGAAAGCACCGCTCAGCGCCAGCTGGGTGGCTTGGCTGGCCGTGAGGGGGGTGTTCGGGCGCGGAAAGGGCCGCTCAGTGCCAGCTGGGAGGTCAGTCGCGAAGTTTGCGGAGGATGCGGGAGAGTTCGGTGCGGTCGGCGGGGCTCAGGTCGGCGAAGAGGCGTTCGCCCTCGGCGGAGCGGGCATGGCGGATGGCTTCGCCGGTGGCTACGCCGGACGGGGTCAGGGCGACCAGCGTTGCTCGGCGGTCGGCCGGGTCGGGGCGGCGTTCCACGAGGGCCCGGGCCTGGAGGTCGTCGACCACCTCGGTGGCGGAGCGGGGTGCGATCCGCAGATGTTCGGCGAGGGCGCTGAGCCGCATCTCGCCGTGGCCGATCAGCACGCCGAGGGCCCGTGACTGGGACGGGGAGATGTTCCACGGTTCCAGGGCGACCCGGGTTCGGTGGCGCAGGCGGCGGGTAACAGCCCAGAACGCCTCGAGCAGGGACTCGTCCCCCGAAGAACCAGGCCCCGCGGGGTCAGGGCCGGCAGGAGCGGGGTGAGGGCCGGCAGGAGCGGGGTGAGGGCCGGCGGGAGCGGGGTCAGGGCCGGTGGAAGCGGAGCCGGCGCCGGCAGGAGCGGGGTGAGGGCCGGCAGGAGCGGGGTCAGGGCCGGTGGAAGCGGAGCCGGCGTCGGCAGGAGCGGGGTGAGGGCCGGCGGGAGCGGGGTCAGGGCCGGTGGAAGCGGAGCCGGCGCCGGGGGATGTGGGCGGCGTCGAGGCGGGCGGGGCGGGATCGGACTCCACGGGAACAAGGTAGCAGCGGTTGCGGTTGTACCCTCATGTTGAGGTAACCTCATCAATGCCGAGAACGAATGCTGAGAACGCTTAGCCCGTACCCGAAAGGTTGTTGCTCTTTGCCACAAAATCAAGGCCGCGGCGCGGCACGCACCCCCACCCCCGCGGAGAAGGCGCAGGCACGGGCCGTCTCCCTGCGCCGGATCGGCGCCCTGTTCCGAGGTCACCGCCGGCAGCTCGCCGTCGTCGTGGCCGTCATCGTCGTCTCGTCCGTCGTGGCGATGGTCTCGCCGTTCCTGCTGCGCGAGGTCATCGACGTCGCCCTGCCGCAGAGTGACGTGCGCCTGCTGATCTGGCTGGTCGCCGGCATGGTGGGCGTCGCCGCGGTCACGTCCGCGCTCGGTGTCGTGCAGACGTGGATCTCCACGTCGGTCGGTCAGAAGGTCATGCACCGGCTGCGGACCGAGGTTTTCACGCACCTGCAGCGGCAGTCGGTCGGCTTCTTCACGCGCACCCGGACCGGTGAGGTGCAGTCGCGCATCACCAACGACATCGGCGGCATGCAGCAGGTGGTCACGTCGACCGCCAGTTCCGTCGCCTCGAACTTCACCACTGTCGTCGCCACGCTCGCCGCGATGGCCGCGCTCTCCTGGCAGCTCACGCTGGTCTCGCTGATCGCGCTGCCGCCGGCGATCATCCTGACCCGCCGGGTCGCCCGGATGCGCCAGAAGATCACCGCTCAGCGCCAGCGCGAGCTCGCCGACCTCAACGTCATCATCGAGGAGGGCCTGTCGATCAGCGGCATCCAGCTGAGCAAGACGATGGGCGCCGGCGCCGCGCAGGTCGACCGTTTCACCGACTCCTCGCGCCGCCTCATCGACCTCGAGCTCCGCTCCGAGCTGGCCGGGCGCTGGCGGATGGCCGCCATGAGCATCGTCTTCGCCGTCATCCCGGCGTCGATCTACCTGGCCGCCGGGCTTCCGTTCGCCGCCGGCGCGATGAGCATCGGTACGCTCGTGGCCTTCACCGCCCTGCAGGGCAACCTGTTCCGCCCGCTGATGAGCCTGCTCGACGTGGGCGTGACCTGGGTCAGCTCGATGGCGCTGTTCGCGCGCATCTTCGAATACCTTGACCTGCCGATCGAGGTCGAGGAGCCGGCCAGGCCCGTGCGACTCGATCAGGTGCGGGGCCACCTGCGCTTCGAGGACGTGACTTTCGCGTACGACGCAAGCACGACCGCCGCACTCGCGGGTGTGAGCCTGGACGTACCGGCGGGAACATCGCTCGCCCTCGTCGGGGAGACCGGATCCGGCAAGAGCACCATCGCGGCGCTGATCGCCCGGCTGTACGACCCGACCTCGGGCCGCGTGACGATCGACGGTGTGGACATCTCGTCGCTCGCCCTCGCCGATCTCGCGGACATCGTCGGTGTCGTGAGCCAGGAGACGTACCTGCTGCACACCACGATCCGGGAGAACCTGCGCTATGCGAAACCGGACGCGACCGACGCGGAGCTCGTGGCGGCGGCGCGGGCGGCCCAGATCCACGATCTGATCGCGGCGCTGCCGGACGGGTACGACACCATGGTCGGGTCACGCGGGCACCGCTTCTCGGGCGGGGAGAAGCAGCGGATCGCGATCGCCCGTACGCTGCTGCGGGACCCGCGGATCCTGGTTCTGGACGAGGCCACGAGCGCTCTGGACAACGAGACGGAGCGGGCCGTGCAGCGGGCGTTCGACGAGTTGTCGCGGGGGCGTACGACGGTGACCATCGCGCACCGGTTGTCGACGGTGCGCGACGCTGATCAGATCGCGGTGATCGATCACGGACGGATTCTGGAGTCGGGGACGCACGATTCGCTGCTGAGCCGTGGTGGGCGGTATGCGACGCTGGCGGCTTGACGGCCGGCTCGTTCGCAGCCGGCTTGACGGTCGGCTTGTTCGAGCCCGGCTTGTTCGAGCCCAGCTTGTTCGAGCCCAGCTTGTTCGAGCCCAGCTTGTTCGAGCCCGGCTTGTTCGAGATCTTGGCGAGTTGCGGTTCGTATGTGGGTGCAACTCGCCACGATCTCGTGCTGCTCAGCTGAAGCGTTCGAAGTGGACGACCTCGTCGATCGGGCGGCGCTTCGGCTGCGACCAGCGGCCCTTGCTCGGGTAACCGAGGGGGATCAGCGCCATCGTCAGCGCGTCCTCCGGTAGGCCGAGCAGTTCCCGTACGTCGTCCTCGTGCCCGACGTGCAGCGTGGTCAGGGTGGCGCCGAGCCCGTACGCGCGGGCCGCCAGGATCAGCTGCTGCACCGCACCGTAGATCGACGACCCCAGCCGCGGGTTGCTCGACTTCGCGGCGCCCAGGAGCACCGGGAAGATCCAGACCGGCGCCTCCTCCAGGTGGGCCGCCAGGTGGTCCGCGGCGAGGAAGCTGCGCTTGCTCAGCGGGCCGCCGTCGGGCGCGTTGAGTATCTGGTCCCGCCGTGAGCCGTAGTGGCGTTCCCACCCCTCCCGGTACCACTGCGCGACCTGCCGTTTCGTCTCCGGGTCGCGCACCACGATCCACGTCCAGAACTGCCCGTTACCGGCGGACGGACCACGGATCGCCGCGTCCAGGATCGCCCGGATCACGTCGTCGCTGATCGGCTTGCCGGACAGGTAGCGGCGGGCCGGCGTCGAGTGCAACGCCTCCAGCAGGCTGAGCTCCTGCGGCTCGGGTGAGGTCATGCGCGGAAGCCTACGGCCGCGCTCCGGCGGCCTTCAGCGGGTCATCGTCCTCCGATGCGGCCCGGCTGCGCTCAGCGGGTCGGCCCGCAATCCGGCCCGGCTTCGGGTCTTGCCCCGGTTTCCGAACCTCGTTTCGGCGCGGGTCTCGGCTCCGGCTTGGACGCCGCACGCGGTCGCCGGTTCGCCGGGAAGCGGGGAGGCTGCTTCGTCCCCGGTTGCGGCTTCGCCGGCTGGGACTCCGTTGACGGCTGAGGTTCGGTCCCGGCAGGGGGCTCAGCGGCCCGAGTCGACGTGTTTGCCGTCGGCCGCGGCTTCGGAATGGAGGCCCGCCCCGCCCTAAGCCCGGGTTCGCTCCGGGAAACCGGCTCCTCCGCCGGTGCGAGATCGAGTCCTAGGACCCGAAACCCCAACCGCCCCGGCTCCCGCGTCTCGTCCGTCCCGCGGAACACCCGCACCGCGGCGATCCCGGTCAGCCATCCCAGACCGGCCGCGAACAGCGGTGGCCACACCGGCGAGAACGTGTAGACAACGAGCCCGGCCAGTGGAATCCACGCTTTCCGCAGCGGTCTCCACGGCAGCCACGGCACGGCCAGGAACACCGTCGCGGCGAGAATCGCGGACACGCCGTACCTGAAGCTCACGACAACGGCCGTTGCCAGCGTGAGCAACCCGAGGACGCCCCAACCGACCCGTCCGGCAGTCACGGGATCAACGGTAGTCGAAGTGGACAGTGATCGCCGGACGGCGAGTGCGACTTGAGAAAGACTTCAGACAGGGGGACGACCGGCATATCGGCCGCTGGGCCGGAAACGGGACGGGCGGTCCGCGTACTCCTCGAGGGCGTGCGCCAGCCACCCCGCCGTGCGCGCCACCGCGAAGATAGCCTCGCCGGCGTCCGCCGGCATGCCGTGATGCAGGGCGAGCGCGGCAAGCGCGAGGTCGACGTTGGGCGCGGTTCCCGATCGGGTACGCATGGCGTCCGCCAGCCGCGTCGCGGTCCGCAACGCCGGCCCGTCCTCCAGCAGCTCGAACAACGTCGTCGCCCGCGGGTCGTCGCCGGCATAGAGCGGATGGCCGAAGCCGGGAACCGGCAGACCCGAACGCAGGCGGTCGGAGATCCCGGCGACCGGGTCCGGGCCGTTGACGGCCTCCAAGAGCAGGGGGTACGCCAGAGCACTCGCCGCCCCGTGCAACGGCCCGTCGAGCGCGGCGAGACCCGCGCTGACCACCGCATAGGGGTGAGCGCGGGTGGACGCGGCGACCCGGGCGGCCAGCGTCGACGCGGCGAGATCGTGATCGGCCAGCAGGATGAGGGCCGCGTTGAGGATGTTCAACCCGGCCTCGGTGGGCGGCTCGGCGGTCAGCCTGCACCAGAACCACTCGGCGAGCCCGGCGGCCTTCAGCGGCACCGCGGTGCGGGGCGGCAGAGCGCGCACCATCGTCGCGATCAGCTGCCGCCCGGTGGCGACGACAGCGGCCGGCGCGGTGTCGAAACGCAGCTGGTCGGCGGCGGCGACGGCCGCGACGATCACCCGGAGCCGGTCGGTGAGGCGGGCGGCCGCCGGCAGCGGGCGGGTGACCGCCTCGGCCAGGCCGATCAGCTCGTGGTTGACCGGGAGGGCGACGTGCTGCAGGTCGCCGGTCCAGAGCAGGGTGGCGACGGCCTCGTAAGTCGCTGTCCCGGCCAGCACTGTCGCGTCCCGCCCCCGGTAGAAGAGCCCGCCATCCTTGATCAGCGTGATGCCGGTCTGGATGTTCGGAGTGGACGTACGTTTGCGGCTCGCGACGAACGTGTCCACCTCCGACTTCAGGAACAGGCTGTTCTTGCCGTCGGCGTTGCGATGGCTGCTCAGCAGGCCACGACTGACATACGCATACACGGTGGCCGGCTTGACGCCCAGCCGGTCAGCGACCTGCTCGGTGGTGAGCAGGTCGGCATTACGCAATGTCGGGTCGTGGCGCAACGTCGGGTCGTGGCGCAACGTCGGGTCGTGGCGCAACGTCGGGTCGTGGCGCAACGTCGAGTCGTGTCTTGCGTTGGGGGCGGCGTCCATGTGCTCATCTTCTCATGTTGACTGGATCAACATTGACTTCAAGTCGTGTTGATTTCAGATTGTAGTCATGTTGACTGTCAATCCAGGACTCGCCGGTGTCGTCGCGTTCGACACCGAGATCGCCGAACCGGACCGTCTCGGCGGCTCACTGCGCTACCGCGGTGTCGACATCCAGTCGATCGCCGGCCAGGTCTCCTTCTCCGACGTCTGGGGACTGCTTGTCGACGGCGACTTCGACACCCCGCTTCCCGCCGCCGAACCACTCCGGATTCCTGTAGTCACCGGCGACATCCGGGTAGACGTACAGGCAGCGGTGTCGATGCTCGCCTCCCACTGGCGACTCGGGCAGCTGATCGACATCGACGACCGTCAGGCCCGCGACGACCTGGCCCGGTCCTCCGCGGCCCTCCTGTCGTACGTCGCCCAGGCCGCTCGCGACAGCGACCGCCAGGCCGCCCGGGGCAGCGACCGCCAGGCCGCTCGCGACAGCGACCGCCAGGCCGCCCGGGGCAGCAGCCGCCCGGCCGTGCCGCAGCACCGCGTCGACGCCGGGCGCAACGCCGCCGAGCAGTTCATGATCCGCTGGCAGGGTGACCCCGACCCCCGCCACGTAGCCGCCCTCGACCGCTACTGGACCTGCGCCGCCGAGCACGGCATGAACGCCTCCACCTTCACCGCCCGCGTCGTGGCCAGCACCGGCGCCGACGCCCCCGCCTGCCTCTCCGCTGCCGTCGCCGCCCTGTCCGGCCCCCTGCACGGCGGTGCTCCCGCCCGCGCACTCTCCATGATCGAAGCCGTCGAGGGGGGTGCCGACGCCCGCACGTACGTCCGGCAGGTCCTGGACAGCGGCCGCCGCCTGATGGGCTTCGGGCACGCCATCTACCGGGCCGAGGACCCGCGTGCCCGGATCCTGCGCCAGGCCGCCCGGGAGCTGGGCGCCCCGCGCTACGAGGTAGCCCGGGAACTGGAGATCGCCGCCCTCGCCGAACTGCGCGAACGCAAGCCCGACCGGGTCCTGGAGACCAACGTCGAGTTCTGGGCCGCCGTAGTCCTCGACTTCGCCGGAGTGCCCGCTGACATGCTCACCGCCGTCTTCAGCTGCGCCCGTACCGCCGGCTGGAGCGCCCACATCCTCGAACAGAAACGCCTCGGCAAAATCATCCGCCCCTCCGCCGACTACATAGGCCCGGCCGAACGCGAAGCCACCCACGTCCAGGGCTGGCCCCAGGCCCTCTCCCGCAACACCTGACCCCCGCCCCTCCCGGACGGCGTGGGGGTTGCGACACACCGGGCACCCGCATCCAATTCGGCAACGATGCGGTTATCCGCGCGGAGCCCGCCGCCGGGCGGTGTTCCGGCCGGCGCGTTGTGCCGGCCTTGGACACGCGGAAGGCATTTCGATGGTTGTCACCCCGCGGGTACCCGACAGCCCGCACGAGGAGCCGGCCACGTCCGGCCGCCGCCGCGAAGCCCCGATCGGTGGCAGAGCGAGGTTGCCGCGCGCTGACGGGCTGGGGGCGAGGTTGCCGCGCGCTGACGGGCTGGGGGCGAGGTTGCCGCGCGCTGACGGGCTGGGGGTGAGGTTGCCGCGCGCCGGTGGGCTGCGGGTGAGGGTGCCGCGTGCTGGGGCCCCGCTGACGACGCTGGTGGTGGCCGCGGTGGGTCTTGTCGTGCTGGCGATCTCGGCGCTCGCGCTGGGGAACGGGCGCAACGAGCTTCCGCGGTTCACGGCGGGCGCCGTCAGTCCGGCGACGTCTGCCGCGGCCTCGTCGGCTGGTTCGGGGTCGCCGGGGCTGGCGCCGTTCGCGCCGTATGCGTCGGGTCAGGCGGCTCGGACGACGGCCGGAACACTGTCGCCGACTGTGGGCGGCAGCAGCATGACGAGCGACTCGGCTCTGCCGGCGGCCAGTTCGGCGGCAACGAACGGCCCGGCAGCAGGAACTGCACCGCATGGAGAACCAGCGGCCAGTGCCGCGGCGGCCGGGACAATGGCGGCTGACCCGGCATCGGACGACAGGACCAGCTCGGGGCAGAAGGACAAGGGGCAGAAGGACAAGGGGCAGAAGGACAAGGGGCAGAAGGACAAGGGGCAGAAGAAGAGCGGGAAGGGACGGTTCGCTGGCGGGACGCCGCGTGCGGAGACCGCGTCCGTCAGGGTGAGCAGTCCGGGTGACGGCGCGACGCTATCCGGTACGGCAGATGTCTCAGGTACCGCGTACCACCCGGACGGGTATCAGGTCTGGCTGCTGTCGCGGCACGGTGCGGGTGGCAGGTTCATCGCTGAGGGCGCCTGCCGGGGAGAGCGGGACTTCACCTGTGACCCGGTGCGCCTGGACCGCGGCGGCGACGACCTCTTCCTGCTGGACGTCATCGTCGTCGACCCGGCTACCGCCAAGACCATCCGCACAGGGGAGTCGCTCGACGCCCTCCCACAGCACCTGGCACGGGACGCGGTCACTGTGCAGCGCCAGGCTGAATAGGCCACCGCACGGGGAAAGCGCACCGCACGGGGAAAGCGCACCGCACGGGGAAAGCGCACCGCACGGGGAAAGCGCACCGCACGGTGAAAGCGCGGAAGAGTACGGCCCGGGTCAGCCGCCGCCCGGGCCGGGTCCTCAGACAGAGACCCGAGCCAGCACCGGCCGCACCAGCTCCGCGAACTCCTCGGGCCGCTCGATCTGGGGCATGTGCCCGGTGCGGGCGAACATGTGCGACTGAGCGTGCGGGAACGCCGCCCGGGCCGCCTCCAGATGGGCGCACGGCAGGATCATGTCGCGTTCGCCCCACATGATCATCGTGGGTTTGACGTGCGGTGCGACGCTCTCCAGCAGCTGGCTGCGCCAGGCCGCACCCACACCCCGGAACCCGCCGAGGGCCTTGGCGATCTCCAGATACACCGGCAGGAAGTCGGGCTGGCGTGCGATCTTGATGGCCATCGCCACCCGTTCCGGGGTGACCAGGGCGCGGTCGGCGAACAGGGTGCGTTCGACTCGTGGCGCGGTGACCCGGTCGATCCTGCGCAGCATCTGGCGGCCCACGAACGGCACGGCCAGCAGGCGCAGTGCGGCAGTGACCTCCTTGCCGAAGCCGGCGCTGTTCACCAGGGTCAGCGTGGACACCCGGCCGGGCGCCGAGGCGAGCATGGTCATGGCCACCGCGCCGCCCAGCGAGTTGCCCATCAGGTGCACCGGACCGGTGCCGAGCACGTCGAGGGTCGCCCACACCCCGTCGGCGAGAACCGGCAGGCTGGTCGGCGCGGGCAGGCGCTGGGACAGCCCGAAACCGGGCATGTCCAGGCTGATCACACGGTAGTCGCCGTCGAGGAGGGCGTGCTGCAGCGACCAGTCCTCCAGGCTGCGCCCGATCCCGTGCAGCAGCACCACGGGCGGCGCCTCCGGGTCTCCGGTCTCGTGAACCCGAATGCGCGTACCCCGTACGTCCGCATGTCTCATCGCCTGACCACCGGCCTGGCCGCGCCGCCGCTGCGCACGCCGGTGAGCGCGCGCACGACGCGAGCGTGACCGACCGGCAGAAGCCTGGCCAGGATGTCGGGTGCCTTGGCGCTGGCGGCGATCAGCAGCCGGGCCTTGCGCTTCGCGACGGCCCGCAGGATCAGATCCGCGGCCCGGTCGGGAGGGAAGCTGAGCAGGGCGGCGAAGCGCTTGCGGTTGGTTTCGATCTCCTGCTCGGGTACGCCTGTGCCCACCAGCGCGGACTCGGCGATCCTCGTCCGGATGCCCCCGGGGTGGACCGTGGTGACGCCCACCCCGTTCTCGGCGAGCTCACCGCGCAGCGACTCACTCAGCCCGCGCAGGGCGAACTTGCTGGAGCTGTACGCGCTCTGCCCGGGCGGTGCGATCAGCCCGAAGAGGCTCGACACGTTGACCAGGTGCCCGCCCGGTGTCGCGGTCAGTGCGGGGAGCAGCGCGTGCGTCAGCAGCATCGGTGCGCGGAAGTTGACGTTCATGACGGTCTCGAACTGCTCGACCGACACCTGGTCGAAGCGGCCGCCGAGCGCGATCCCGGCGTTGTTGATCAGGAGTCCGATCGCCGGGTGCTCGGCCAGCACCCGCGCGGCGACACCCTCGACGGCGGACCGGTCGGCGAGATCGGCGACGAGGGTCCGCACGGTGAGGCCGGGGTGTGCGGTTCGGATCCGGTCGGCGACCGGCTCGAGGCGGCCCTCGTCGACGTCGACCAGGACCAGGTCGCTGCCGCGTGCGGCCAGGCCGTGGGCGAGCTGTTCACCGATACCGCCGGCGGCGCCGGTGAGAACGGCGGTACGCCCGGCGAACCGGTATGCGGGGAGTCTCATCGGACCACCTCTTCCTTGCGGAGCGGAACGGTACGCCGGGTGAAGGTCATGTCCCTGGTGACGTCGGCCCGCGGGGTGACCACGACGTCGCGCAGGTAGTTCTGCCGGACGATCCACGGGTCGCGGTCACCCTGGACGGGGAACTTGTCGAGGGCCCGCCGGACATATCCCGAGGACAGGTCGAGCAGCGGGCGGCCGATGCCGGTGGGGCTGGTGGGTGCGGCGCTCGCGTACCCGTGCCGTTGCATGTGATCGAGCAGTTTGAGCAGATAGCGATGTGACAGGTCGGCCCGCAGCGTCCATGACGCGTTGACGTAGCCGATGCAGTAGGCGAAGTTCGGCACCCCGCTGAGCATCAGGCCGCGGTAGGCCGCCCGCTTGCCCACGTCGATCGGCTCACCGTCGACCGCCAGCTCGATGCCACCCACCGGCAGCAGCGACAGGCCGGTCGCGGACACCACCACGTCGGCCTCCACGACGGCACCGGACCGGAGCCGGATGCCCTCGGGCACGAACGTCTCGATGTGGTCGGTCACCACCGACGCGCGCCCCGACGTGATCGACGTGTAGAGATCACCGGACGGGATCACGCAGAGCCGCTGGTCCCAGGGGTCGTAGGTGGGCTTGAAGTGCTCGTCCACGTACCCCGGGTTCTGCAGGAAGCGGATCGCGATGCCGCGCAGCGCCCGGCGCACCAGCCGCGGCCGGCGCCGCGCGAGCTGATAGAAGGCCTGCGTGAGCAGGATGTTCTTGGCGCGGGCTACGCGGTTGGCCGCCCTCGGCGGCAGGATCCGGCGGGCCAGGTCGGCGATCACGTCACGGTCGGGCAAGGGCGTGACGTACGAGGGGGAGCGCTGGAGCATCGTGACATGTTCGGCGTCGTCCGCCATGGCGGGCACCAGGGTCACCGCGGTCGCGCCGCTGCCGATCACGATCACGCGTCTGCCCCGGTAGTCGAGGTCTTCGGGCCAGAACTGCGGATGCACGACACGGCCGTGGAAGTCGGCGAGCCCGGGGAAGTCCGGCTGGTAACCCTCCGTGTAGCTGTAGTAGCCGGAGCACCCGTACAGGAATTTGCAGGTGTAGATCTGCCCGCCGCTGGTCCGCACGGTCCAGCGCGCGTCCGGGGTGGACCAGTCGGCGCGGACGACCCGCGTGCCGAAACGGATGTGGCCGGTGATGCCTGCCTCGTCGGCGGTCTCCTGGACGTAGCGGCGGATCTTGTCGCCGGACGCCAGCGACTCCGGTTCCCGCCAGGGCCGGAACGGATAGCTCAGGGTGTACATGTCGGAGTCGGAGCGCACGCCGGGATAACGGAAGAGGTCCCAGGTGCCGCCGATCGCGTCGCGGGCCTCGAGGATGGCGTACGTGTCCCGCGGCCGTTGCTTCTGCAACCGCCAGGCGGCGCCGATCCCGGACAGGCCGGCGCCCACGATCAGGACGTCGAAGTGGGTCTCAGCCGGCATGGTCGGCTCCCTTCCGAGAGGCCGGGAACCACGGCGGCGTGCCGGTGCCGGAGATCCGGACGCCACCCCAGGGGTCCGGTTCGCTCAGCCTGACCGCCGTCTCGATGGCTCCCGGCACGAGAATCGTCGCCTTCCGCAGGCCGCTGCCGACCCGTTCGCGCAGCACGTCGTCCGGCCCGGTGCGGCCCGCCCAGCGGAACCGCCCCTCGACCGGCTCGAACCGTGCCGACATCCTGATCTCCACCGCTACCTGCCCGTCGTCGAGCGTCAATGTGGCCGGTCCGCGGTATTCCTCGCCGTCCCCAACCGGGTTGTCGGTCACAGGTCTCTCGCCCACCCCTCGTGTGCTGCCAGGCCTCCGGGGATGTCGGCGGCGCGGCGCATGCCGGCGATGCCGCCCCAGAGGAACGTCGTCAGGTAATCGCAGAGGGCGTCGCGGCTGATCGGCTGCTGCTGCCGCAGCCACCAGTCGCCGACCGCCTGCACGTAGCCGACCACCCCGTACGCCCAGGGCAGCGCGGCGCCGGAGTCCAGCCCGCGCGCCCGCAGCCGGTCCCCGAAGATCCGGGCGAGCCCGCTGGCCACGGTGTCCATCACGTCGGCGACCACGTCGCGGTGCCGGGCGATGTCGGGCTGGTGCACCACGAACCGGTACAGGTTCAGGTCGTTCTCGATGTGCGCCAGGTAGACGTCGATCGCCGCGGCGATGATCGCCCGCTCCTCGCGGACGGCGGCGACGGCCGGGACCATCGCCTCGACCACCATCGCGCCTGCCTGCTGCCCGACCGCCAGCCACAGCTCGGACTTGTCGGCGAAGTAGCGGTACAGCACCGGCTTGCTGACGCCGGCGTGCGCCGCGATCGCCTCCATGCCGATGTCCGGGCCCTGCGCCCGGATCGCCTCGATGGCCGCGGCGGTGAGCTCGGCGCGGCGTTGCTCCCGGTGGTTCTCCCATCGGCCGCGCCGGCCGTCCTTCTCGGGGCGGCCTTTTTCGGGCCGGTTTCCCTCTGCTGGGGCGGGATTGACGGGTGGGATGACCGGGCTCATAGTACTAGAAGTAACTGTTACCGCCGGTAACGTCAAGCTCCGGAGGCCGAAATGACGACAGTGACTCCTCCCGATCGGGATCGCACCGCCACCCGGCTGCTCCGCTCCTCGGCCGAGCACTCGTACGACCCGGAGGTGGAGATCGACTGGGAGGCGCCGTTCGCCGAGGGCAAATACTTCGTGCCGCCGCACCGGTCCAGCCTCTACGGCACCGCGCTCTGGGACCGGCTCACCGAGGAGCAGCGGATCGAGCTCACCAAGCACGAGGTCGCCAGCATCGCCGGCCTCGGCGTCTGGTTCGAGACGATCCTCATGCAGCTGCTAGTCCGGGAGTACTTCAAGCAGGACCCCACCGCACCGCACGCCCAGTACGCGCTCACCGAGATCGGCGACGAGTGCCGCCACTCGGTGATGTTCGGCCGCATGATCGCCCGCCTCGGCACCCCGGTCTACCAGCCCGACGGCTTCAACCAGTGGCTCGGCAAGTGGATCGGGCACACCGGCACCGGCCCCCGGATGTACGCCGCGATCCTGATCGCCGAGGAGATCCTGGACACCCTGCAGCGCGAGGCGATGGCCTGCGAGGACGTGCAGCCGCTGGTCCGCATGGTGTCCCGCATCCACGTCGTCGAGGAGGCCCGCCACGTCCGGTACGCCCGGGAGGAACTGGCCCGGCAGATCCGGTCCGCCGGCCGGGGGCGGCTGGCCTTCGACAAGCTGGTGATCGGGCGGGCGGCGTACCTGACCGGCACCCGGCTCATCGACCCGCGCGTGTACCGGGCGATCGGCATCGACCCGGAGGAGGGCCGGCGGGCGGCGCGGGCCAACCCGTACCACCGGGAGACGATGCGGTGGGCGGGGGAGCGGGTCGTCGAGTTCCTCCGCGACCTGGACCTGATCGGCGGACCGGGCGTCCCACTGTGGCGCGCGTCGGGCCTCCTCGGCACCCCCAAGTCCTAGCCGGCTCCCGGTGCTGCCGTCGCGCCAAGGGCCGGAAGCCCGCTGAGCGCCGGCTGGTCGTGAGGGGTGGTTTTCGGGGCGGGAGGCGCCGCTGAGGGCCAGCTGGGTTGGCCGGCTGGTCGTGAGGGGTGGTTTTCGGGGCGGGAGGCGCCGCTGAGGGCCAGCTGGGGTGGCGGCTGGGCGTGCGCGGGTGCGGGAGGGTTTCGGGGCGGTTGCCGGGTTGCTGGCGACGGGTGGGGCTGGCGGGCAACCGAGGGGCTGCTGTGATCGGGACGGTTGGTGGGTGGGCGGGGAGCGGGGCGCGTGCGAGATTGTCGCGATGTCTGTCTCCGGGAGGACCCGGTGGGACTACGAGGCGCGCGCTGGGAAGAGGGACCGCACTGATGGACGACGCTCTGGTGGCCTACAACTCCGGGCGGGTGGACGGGGCCGCCGGACTCCGGGACCCGCGGATCGCCGAGGACCCGGAGGTGGGCGCGGATTACCGGGTCGGGTTGCTGGACGGGCGGATCGCCGCTTTTCATCTGATGGCCGAGATCCGCAAGGTCCTCGGCGTGGAGGGGTCGCTGTTCGAACAACCCGAGGGGTCGCTGTTCGAGCAACCCGAGGGGTCGCTGTTCGAGCAACCCGAGGGGAGGCTGTTCGAGCATCCGGACGATGTCTCGGGAGCATGATCAACTGGTCACATCGGCGGCCGGCCCCCAGGTGACCGGTCGTTATTCTGGCGGAAACATGTCCGCGCCGGTCCCGAAACCCGGTCTTAGGAGTCTTGCGACGAGGTTCGGTCATCAGGGGAGACCGAGCGTCGTGGACCATTGCGTCGTGGGCAAGCAGGATGGGGACCGGATGATCGAGGGCGCACTGGCCGGTTTCACCGTGGCGGTCACCGCTGAGCGGCGCCGGGCCGAGATGGAGGCGCTGCTGGAGCGGCGCGGGGCGCGGGTGATCAGCGCGCCGGCCATCACCATCATTCCGCTCATCGACGACGACGCGCTGCACGCGGCCACCGCGGCCTGCATCGGGCTGAAGCCGCACCTGGTCGTCGCGACCACCGGGTTCGGGTTCCGGGGCTGGCTGGAGGCGGCCGAGGGCTGGGGGATGGGCGAGCAGCTGCGTACGTCGTTGCGCGGCGCCCGCATCCTGGCGCGCGGGCCGAAGCCGTGTGGTGCGATCCGGGCGGCGGGGCTGTCCGAGGAGTGGGCGGCCAAGACGGAGGCCAACGAGGAGATCCTTCAGCGGCTGCTGGAGGAGGGTGTTGCGGGCAAGCGGATCGTGGTGCAGGAGCACGGCGAGCCGCAGACCGAGTTCGTCGACGCGCTGCGGACGGCGGGTGCCGCCGTGGTGGAGGTACCGGTCTACCGGTGGGCCATGCCGCCGGACGTGGCGCCGGTGAAGCGGCTCGCCGACCAGGTCGCGGGCGGGCAGATCGACGCGGTCACGTTCACCAGTGCCCCGGCGGTCAAGGCGTTCCTGCAGGTCGCGGGGGAGTGCGGCGCGGACGTCGCGGGGGCGTTCCGGAGCGGGACCCTCGCCGCGTGCGTCGGCCCGGTGACGGCGGCGCCGCTGGCCGAGCTGGGTGTCCCGGTGGTGATGCCGGAGCGATATCGGCTCGGTGCGCTGATCAAGACGGTCACCGACGAGCTGCCCCGGCGGGCGGTCCGGCTCCAGGTCGCCGGTTCCACCCTGGAGGTGCGCGGGCACGCGGTCCTGATCGACGGTACGACCCACGCGCTCGCCCCGGCCGCGATGGCGATCCTGTCGGCGCTGGCCCGCCGCCCGGGCGCCGTCGTGTCGAAGGATCAGCTGGCCGAGTCACTGCCCCGGGGCAACGACGGGCACGCGGTGGACGTGGCGGTGGCCCGCCTGCGCGCAGCGCTCGGCTCCGGCAAGCACATCGAGACCGTCATCAAACGCGGCTACCGCCTCCGAGTCGACGAAGCGGCCTGAAAGACGAAGCGGCCTGAAAGACGAAACGGCCTGAAAAGGGAGAGCGCCCCGGAAAAACGGCGCGGCCCGACCGTACGGAAAAGAAAACCCGGCAAGGGCGCCGGGCCCCACCTCGCGCGCCCGATGCCTTGCCGGGCCGCTCCCCGCAGATCCTCAAGGGAGTAGATCGTGAGTGAGACGACGCTGATCGCCGTTGCCCATGGGACCCGTTCGCCGGCCGGCCGCCGGCAGATCCAGGAGCTGGCCGCCGCCGTCGCCCGCCGCCGTCCCGGTCTGGACGTGCGGCTCTGCTACGTCGACGTGCAGGAGCCCAAGGTCGCCGAAATCGTGCCGGCCGTCCGCGACGCGGTGGTGGTCCCGCTGCTGCTGTCGTGCGGATATCACGTGCGGGTCGACATCGCCGAGGCCGTAGCCGGCACGGACATCCCGGTCACCGCGCCGCTGGGACCCGACGACATCCTGCTGGACAGCCTGCGCCGCAACCTGCCGGACGCCGACGCCGTTGTCCTCGCCGCGGCCGGTTCCTCCGACCCGTTGTGGCTCGCAGATGTCGAGGGTGTTGCGGTGAGGCTAGGAGCAGCCGCCGTCGGTTACACCTCGGGGAGCGGCCCGCGGGTGGCCGACGTGGTCTCGCGCTTGCGCGAAAACGGCGCGCGGACCGTCGCGGTAGCCGCATATCTCCTGGCCGAGGGCCTTTTCTACCGTACGCTGCGCGGCTGCGGCGCCGACGCGGTGACCCCGCCGCTGTGCCACGACCCGGCGGTGGCCGATCTCGTATTGCGGCGATTTGATTCCGCTGTGTGGGACAGAAAGCTCACAACGGCCGGCCGCGCGTTGTAGGGATTTGCTGACAACAGCGTCACGGCCAGGCGTCCCAAGGGTTAACGGACCACCGACAAGCTTCATCCCGTGACGGCGATCCAGCAACGGGCGATCCAGCAACGGGCGATTCAGCAAAAGGCGACCCAGCAAGCGGCGACCCAGACGCATTGCCCGTACTGCGCCCTGCAGTGCGGGATGACGCTGACGCCCCAGATCCCCCTCCGGCCGGGGATGCCGGGCGTGCGGCTCGAACCGGCCGAGTTCCCGGTCAACCGGGGCGGCCTGTGCGCCAAGGGATTCACCGCGGCGGACCTGCTGGACCACCCGGACCGGCTGTTGACGCCGCTGGTCCGCAAGGAGCCCGGCAACCGGGAGAGCCCGCTGCGCGAGGCCTCCTGGGAGGAGGCGTACGAGCAGATCGTCACCGCGATCACCCGCAGTCAGCGGGAGTCCGGCCGGGACAGCGTCGGTGCCTTCGGCGGCGGCGGGCTGACCAACGAGAAGGCGTACGCGCTCGGCAAGTTCGTCCGGGTGGCCCTGCGCTCCTCATCGATCGACTACAACGGCCGGTTCTGCATGTCGAGCGCGGCGACGGCGGCCAACCGGTCGCTCGGCATCGACCGGGGCCTGCCGTTCCCGCTGGCTGACGTCGCACAGGCCCGGACCGTGCTGCTGGTCGGCGCGAACCCGGCCGACGCGATGCCGCCGTCCATGCAGTACCTGGACGCGGGCCGGGCCGAGGGCGCCAAGCACATCGTGATCGACCCGCGCCGCACCACCACCGCGAACGGCGCCCACCTGCACCTGGCCCCGATGCCCGGCACCGACCTGGCCCTGGCCAACGGGATGCTGCACATCGCGATCCGCGCGGGCTGGGTCGACGCCGCCTACGTCGAGGAGCGGACCGAGGGGTTCGAAGCGGTCAAGCGGGCCACCAACTCCTACTGGCCGGAGCGGGTCGAGCGGATCACCGGCGTCCCGGAGGCGCAGCTGCACGAGACCGTGCGGCTGCTCGCCACCGAGGGCCCGTCGATGATCCTGACCGCCCGCGGCGCCGAGCAGCACAGCAACGGCACCGACACCGCGCAGGCCTGGCTCAACCTGGCGCTCGCGCTCGGGCTGGTCGGCAAGCCGTACTCCGGGTACGGGACGATCACCGGCCAGGGCAACGGGCAGGGCGGCCGCGAGCACGGGCAGAAGGCCGACCAGCTGCCCGGGTACCGCAAACTCGACGACCCGGCGGCGCGGGCGCACGTGGCCGGGGTGTGGGGGATCGACCCGGACGAGCTGCCGCAGCCGGGCCAGTCGGCCTACGAGATGCTCGACCGTCTCGGTACCGACGGAGGCGTACGCGTCCTGATGGTCCTGGCCAGCAATATCGCTGTCTCCGCGCCGCACAGCAACCGTGTGATCGACCGCCTGCGCGCCCTTGATTTCCTGGTCGTCTCGGACATCTTCCGCTCGGAGACGGCCGAGCTGGCGGACGTCGTCCTCCCCACCGCCCAGTGGGCCGAGGAGGAGGGCACCATGACCAACCTCGAGGGCCGCGTGATCCGCCGGAAGATGGCGCTGCCGCCGCCACCGCTGGTGAAGAGCGACCTCCAGGTCATCACCGAGCTGGCCGGGCTGCTCGGCCGCGGTCAGTTCTTCAGCGACGACCCGCGCACGGTCTTCGAGGAGCTGCGCCGGGCCAGCGCCGGCGGGATCGCCGACTACGCCGGCATCACCTACGAGCGCATCGAGGCCGAGGAGGGCGTCTTCTGGCCGTGCCCGAGCGAGGACCATCCGGGCACACCGCGGCTGTTCGCGACCGGCTTCCCGACGGCCTCCGGCCGGGCCAGGTTCGTGCGGGTCGAGCACCGTGACGCGGCCGAGCTTCCGGACAGATCTTTTCCGTACGTGCTGACGACCGGCCGCAACATGCAGCAGTACCAGAGCGGCAACCAGACCCGGCGGGTGAAGGCGCTCACCGTGGCGCTGCCGGAAGCCCGCGCCGAGATCCACCCCGACCTGGCCCGCCGGCACGGGATCGCCGACGGGGACATGGTCGAGCTCCGCAGCCGCCGGGGCACCGCAACGCTGCGGGCCCGGCTCACCGACGGCATCCGGCCGGACACGGTGTTCGCGCCGTTCCACTGGCCCGGTGCCAACGCGCTGACCAACCCGGCACTGGACCCCCACTCCAAGATGCCCGCCTTCAAGGTGTGCGCGATCGCCATCACCCGCGCCGCCGACACACCGGAAAGGAGCTCCTGACGTGCACTCCACACCCCGTTTCCTGCAGGGCGTCTTCGCCTTCGAGGGCAAGGGCCTCGACCAGCCCGGCCCGCTGAGCCCCGCGCTCAGCTGGACCGTGCCCGGCGGCGCCACCGCGCAGGCCGTCTACTTCCGCGGCGGCAACGCCTCCGCCGAACTGATCTGCGTCGTGCTGGTACGCGACGGCACACCGATGCGGTACTTCCCGGTCGGCGCCAAGGGCGACGTCCACGTGCCGCTGCGGGTGCTGGAGGACCTGCCCGGCGGCACCACCGTCGAGCTGTGGCTCGCCGCGCCGGCCGGCCTCACCGGAGAAACGATCGTCGACCTCGGACTGGTGGAGATCTGATGACCCAGCGCTTGGTTGTTATCGGCAACGGCATGGCCGGAGCCCGGACGGTGGAGGAGATCCTCGCCCGCAACGGCGATTTCACCGTCACGATGTTCGGCGACGAGCCGTACGGCAACTACAACCGGATCATGCTTTCCAACCTGCTGGCGGGCGTGGAGACCGAGGAGGGCATCTTCCTCAACGACCTGGCCTGGTACCAGGAGAACGGCATCACCCTGCACGCCGGTACGAAGATCGAGCGGATCGACCGGTTCGCGAAGATGGTGTACGCGCAGGACGGGACGGCCACCCCGTACGACAAGCTCATCATCGCCACCGGCAGCAGCGCGTGGACCCCGCCGATCAAAGGCATCCACAACCCGAAGCGGGGTTACCACCAGGGCGTCTTCGCCTTCCGCACGCTCGACGACACCCGGGCGATGATCCGGTACGCCCGGGACCACGAGCGGGCGGTGGTGATCGGCGGCGGCCTGCTCGGCCTGGAGGCGGCGCGCGGCCTGCAGAACCACCTGAGCCACGTGACCCTGCTGCACGCCATGGGCCACCTGATGAACACCCAGCTCGACGAGAAGGCCGGCGAGATGCTCAAGGCCAGCGTCGAGGGCAAGCTGGGCATCGACGTCATCGTCAACGCGATGACCAGCGAGATCCTCGGCAAGGACCGGGTCACCGGCGTGAAGCTGGCCGACGGCACGGTCATCGAGTGCGACGTCGTGGTGGTGGCGGCCGGCATCCGGCCGAACACCGCGGTGGCGGCGGCCAGCGACCTGACCGTGGAGCGCGGCATCGTCGTGGACGACCACATGCGGGCCGAGGGTGAGCGGGACATCTACGTGGTTGGCGAGTGCGCCCAGCACCGCGGTGAGATGTACGGCCTGGTCGCGCCGCTGTGGGACCAGGCGAAGGTGCTCGCCGACCACATCACCGGGCGGGACCTGGAAGCGGCCTACCACGGCTCCAAGATCTCCACGAAGCTCAAGGTCGCGGGTATCGACGTCGCCTCGATGGGCCTGAAGGAACCGGCGTCCGACGAGGACGAGGTGATCGTCTACAGCGAGCCGCGCAAGGGCATCTACAAGCAGGTCATCATCCGTGACGGCGTGCTCGTCGGCGCCACCCTGGTCGGCGACAACAGCAAGGCCGCCGGGCTGATCCAGGCCTTCGACCGCGGCATGGCGCTGCCCGAGGAGCGCGCCGAGCTGATGTTCGACATCGGCGGGCCGGCCGGCGAGGTGAAGCCCGAGAACATGCCGGACGACGCGCAGGTCTGCAACTGCAACGGCGTCAGCAAGGGCGCGATCTGCGGTGTGGTCAACGCCGGCTGCAAGACGGTCAGCGGGGTGATGGACAAGACCCGCGCCGGCAAGGGCTGCGGCACCTGCAAGCCGCTCGTGCAGCGGATCGTCGAGTGGGCGGCCGGCGGCGAGGTCGAGGAGGACCCGGCGGCCTCCTGGTACGTCCCCGGCGTACCGATGCCCAAGCCCGAGCTGATGGACGCGATCCGCAAGTACGAGCTGAAGAGCGTCTCCGCGGTCTTCGACAAGCTGGTACCGGGCAGCACCCACGACGCCAAGAGCAAGATGGGCCTGGCCTCGCTGCTCAAGATGATGTGGGCCGGCGAGTACGTCGACGAGCGCGACGCCCGCTTCATCAACGACCGGGTGCACGCCAACATCCAGCGCGACGGCACGTTCTCGGTGGTACCGCAGATGAAGGGCGGCGTCACCACACCGGCCCAGCTGCGCCGCATCGCCGAGGTGGCGGAGAAACACGACGTGCCGATGGTCAAGCTCACCGGCGGCCAGCGCATCGACCTGCTCGGCATCCCCAAGGAGAAGCTGCCTGAGGTGTGGGCAGATCTGGACATGCCTTCGGGGTACGCCTACGGCAAGAGCTTCCGCACCGTGAAGACCTGTGTCGGCTCGGACTTCTGCCGCTTCGGGGTCGGCGACTCCACCGCGCTGGGCATCGCGCTCGAGGAGCGGTACCAGGGTCTCGAAGGCCCCGGGAAGATGAAGCTGGCGGTCACCGGGTGCCCGCGCAACTGCGCCGAGGCGTACGTCAAAGACCTCGGTGTCGTTGCGATCGACGGCGGCAAATGGGAGATCTACGTCGGCGGTGCCGCCGGCGCCCACATCCGCAAGGGCGACCTGCTCACCACCGTCGGCTCGGCCGAAGAGGTGATCCGCCTGACCGGCCGGTTCCTGCAGTACTACCGCGAGAACGCGAACTGGCTGGAACGCACCTACTCGTTCGTGCCGCGGATCGGCGTCGACCGGATCCGGGAGATCGTCGTCGAGGACTCCGACGGCATCGCCGCCCAGTTGGACGCCGCCGTCGAGGAGGCCGTGCAGGCCTACAAGGACCCCTGGAAGGAACGGGCCGAGGAGGCCACGCCCGGCCAGTTCCGTACCTCCCTTCCCCTGACCGTCCTCCCTCAGGTTCCGGTGCGCGCATGACCATTCCCACCGCTGTCGTCCTCGGCCCGCTGTCCGAGATCCCTCTCGGCGAAGGGCGTACCTACACCGTCGACGGCGACATGATCGCCGTCTTCCGCCTCCGCGACGGCTCCCTGCGCGCGGTGTCCGCGGTCTGCCCGCACAAGGGCGGCCCGCTCGCCGACGGCCAGATCGACAACCGGGTCGTCGTCTGCCCGCTGCACCTCAACGCATGGGACCTCGCCACCGGGTGCTCCCAGTCCGGCCAGCCCCCGATCACCGTCTACCCGGTCCGGGCCGACGGCGATCACATCCTGTTGGGAGACTGAAGTGACTGCCACCCTGCCACCCACTGTTTCGGCCCGGCCCGCTTCCGCCAGGCCGGTCACCATCCGGGGACACTGGATCGACGACTGGCGCCCCGAGGACCGGGAGTTCTGGGACAACGGCGGTGCCAGAATCGCCAGGCGCAACCTGATCGTCTCGATCTTCTCCGAGCACATCGGGTTCTCGGTGTGGACGCTGTGGTCCGTGCTGGTGCTCTTCCTCGGCCCCGCCTACGGGATCGACCCGGCCCAGAAGTTCCTGCTCACCGCGGTTCCGGCGCTCGTCGGCGCGGCGCTGCGGATCCCGTACACGTTCGCGGTGGCCAAGTTCGGCGGCCGGAACTGGACCATCATCAGCGCCTCGCTGCTGCTCGTGCCGTCGATCGCCGCGGCCCTCCTGATCGAGCCGGGCGTCTCCTTCTCCACGCTGCTGATCCTGGGCGCGCTGGCCGGTGTCGGCGGCGGCAACTTCGCCTCCTCGATGGCGAACATCAACGCCTTCTACCCGGACCGCCTCAAGGGCTGGGCGCTCGGTATCAACGCCGGCGGAGGCAACCTCGGCGTGGCGGTGGCGCAGCTGGTCGGCCTCTTCGTCCTGGCGACCTTCGGCGCGGGCTCGCCCGGCATCGTGGCGGGCATCTACATCCCGTTCATCGTGATCGCCGCTGTCGCCTCGGCGCTCTACATGGACAACCTGACCCAGGCCCGCAACGAGAAGCGGGGCATGCGCGACGCCGCCAGGGAGTCGCACACCTGGGTCATGTCGCTGCTCTACATCGGCACGTTCGGCTCGTTCATCGGCTTCGGCTTCGCGTTCGGGCAGGTGCTGCAGGTGCAGTTCGCCGAGCAGTTCGACACCCCGATCAAGGCCGCCTACCTGACCTTCCTCGGCCCGCTGCTGGGCTCGCTGATCCGCCCGCTCGGCGGGGCGCTCGCCGACCGGCTCGGCGGCGCGAAGGTCACCTTCGTCAACTTCATCGCGATGGCGATCGGCGCGTCGATCGTGCTGGTCGCGGCACAGCAGCGGTCGCTGCCGCTCTACATCGTCGGGTTCATCGCGCTGTTCGTCCTGAGCGGCCTCGGCAACGGCTCCACCTACAAGATGATCCCGGCCATCTTCCGGCAGAAGTACGCCGGCGACGAGCACCAGGCCCGCCGGATCGCCGGTTCGGTCATCGGGATCGCCGGTGCTGTCGGTGCGGTCGGCGGGGTGCTGGTCAACCTGGCCTTCCGCCAGTCGTTCCTGACCTACCAGGACGCTGACGCCGCGTACATCGGCTTCATCGGGTTCTACGCGCTGTGCGTGCTGGTCACCTGGGCGGTCTACCTGCGGCCCGCGGCGCGCACCAGGATCGCCGTCTGAGAAATCGTTTCTCCGCGCGGAGCGGCCCGGGTGCGTGCAGGCGCCCGGGCCGTTTTGTGCGCTCGTCTTGATCGCGGTGCTCGTTCTGAATGCTGCTCGTCTTATCGGTCTGTCGTTTTCGGAGTTGACATTCTACTCCGGAACGGCTCGTGAAAAACGTTTAGCCGACTTCCTCGGAGCGGTTTGCCAGGTGGCTCCTAAGATGAGCACGCCCACTGAAAAACCCTTCCGAAAGGCGCTTTTCATGAACAAGATGACGCGCATGGCGCTCACTGCTGGTATGGCTCTGGCAACCACTGTCAGCCTCGGCGTCGGTGTCGCGGCCGCCTCACCGCAGACCACCACATCACCGCAGGCGATCACTACCCAGCAGGGCGTACAGCAAACCTCGACGGTCCTGGACGAGTTCGAGTTCTACCAGTGGTACAAGACCTACAAGTCGTGTCGCCAGGCCGGCAAGAAAGGCGAGAACCGCGACGAGTGGTACGACTTCGACTGCGAGGAGGGTGACGGCCGGAATGAGGGCAAATTCGCTCTCTACGTGGCCTACACCGAAGAGGACCCGGACGAGTGCGACTGGGACGACGAATGGTGCGAGGACGATGACTTCGAAGACATCCTCGCTGCCGTCCGTTAATAACGGTGCCCCGGAAACGATTTATGAATGGTTCAGGAAAGCCCTGGTAGGTCGACCGGAAAGGCTGCTTCCATGAATTCTTCAACGCGTTCGGCGCTCGTCGCCGGGGTGGCTGCTCTCAGCATGGCTGTCAGTGGGGCGCTCGGCGGTGCAGTTGTCGGCGGTACTGCGGCGTCCGCGGCTGCGCCGAGTGCTGCCGGGCCCGGCCTTCGGATGCCGTCCTCCTCGGCCGCTCTCCCGGTCAATCTCCCGCCTCTCGAGTTCTACGACTGGTACGACTCGGAGAAGGAGTGCCGGGACTTCGGCTTCAAGGGGATCGCGAAGACCTACTGGTTCAACTACGAATGCATCAAGGCCGAAGGCCGCTACGCGGGCAAGTTCGGCCTGTACGTCGAGGTCAACAGGTACTACGACGGGCCGCCCTGGACCTGGCCCTGGTGAAAGCCTGTTCTCGGTTTCATGGGAGCCGCACCGATTCGGTGCGGCTCTCGCCGTTCCAGCTCCCGCCCTCGCCGTTCCAGCTCCCGCCCTCGCCGTTCCAGCTCCCGCCGCCGTTCCAGCTCCCGCCGTTGGAGTTTTCGCCGTTTTGAGGCAATGTCACCCGATAGTGGTGGTGTTGTCACACTCTTCTGGTGTTCCGTCCGCTTAAGGTCTCCCTTGTCCGATTTTCCTGGACGATGAAGGAGATCCCCCGATGAACAAGTACACGCGTGCGTTCGTCATGACGGGCGTCGCGGTTGCCGCGGGCCTGACCATGGCCGCCGGTCCGGCGACCGCATCCCCCGCGCCCGCCGGCGACGACGCCAAGATGGCCAAGAAGCCGGTTGCCGCGGCGCAGCAGGCCAAGGTCAGGGACCGGATCGTTCGGTTCTACGAGAGCCCGCGGACCTGCCACAAGTACGGCAAGATGGGCGTCTGGAAGCGTGACTGGAACCGCTACGAGTGCTTCCAGGTCTGGCGCGGATTCCACCGCGGCGACTGGGCGCTGAAGGTCTACTACGGCCCGAAGTTCCAGCACGGCCAGCCGGGCTTCCCGCACAAGCCGGGTTTCCCGCAGAAGCCGGGCTTCCCGCACAAGCCGGGCCCCCAGGGGCCGGGCTGGAAGCACTGAGCTCGGTAATTTGAGCTCGGTAATTTGAGCTCGGGTGACACATGAGCTCGGTGCCTGAGTTCACGCTTGCCTGATCGGCCGAGGGCCGTACCCCGCAATCCCGGGGGTGCGGCCCTCGACCGTCGTTGCCCCACCCAGGTGCTGCCCGCATCGACGAGCCGCATCGACGAGCCGCACTGTAACGCCACCGACACCGCCACCTCTTCCCATCGGCAGGGGTTGATGGCAGCGTGTCCACATGAGATGGAAGAGTCCGTTCGTCGTGACGCTCGTCGCGGCACTCATGGCAGCCTCGGCGGGACCCGCCGGCGCCGCGCCCGCGTCGAGACTGGGTTACCTGGATCCCGGCGGTCAGCCGCGCCTGGTCGAGAAGGTGCCGGTCAACGTGGTCTTCGTCGGCTACGAGCCGAACCAGGTCGCCAAGAGCAAGTTTCTGAGTGAGCTGGCCGGCTCGTACGAGCCCGTGGTGCGCTCCCGACTCTGGTACGGAGTGACCGAGAAGCTCGGCATCACCTACAAATACGACTATCGCCTGAACTACACCAACAAGTCCTACGAGGACAAATTCTTCGGTCAGCTGTCGAAGCTGGCCAAGCCCGCCCCGCTGACGACCTTCCAGCAGGCGTACAACGACCAGGAGAACAACGTCCTGGACATCAAGGACAACAACCTCATCGACGCGCCGAGCGTGGAGAAGTGGCTGGCCTTCCACCCGCCGGCGGGCGTGGACACCCGCCGCAACACGGTCTTCTTCGTGAACTGGTTCGGTCGCTCGGACTTCAAGCACCACATCTACACCAAGACCGGCGAGCCCGACCCGGACACCGGCTACGACTTCGGCGTCAACCGGGAGAGCCGCAAGATCATCGCGTGGGGCGGCACCACCGCTGACGACGAGGAGACCGGCCTGGGCGCCACCCGCCGGGTCTGGTTCCACGACCTGTCGGCCGGCCCGGAGTCGTGGACCGTCAACTACGACGTGGACAACCCGGACGTCGACGGCGACGGGATCCCGGACTACCGCATGCCGCCCACCTGGGAGTACACGGCCGGCGGCTTCCGCTCGCCGGCCGCGCTCGCCGGTGACCTCGGCAAGATCACCCGGTACGTGGCGCTGAACCTGCTCTTCACCACGTCACCGCTCTACCCGGTCGAGCTGCCGTCGCCCGAGCCGCCCAGGACGATCAACCTGGACGACAACACGTACGAGGGCTGGCCCGGCGTCGACGCCTCCGAGCAGTACACGACACCGAGCCTGCTCAAGGCGGAACTGTCCGAGCTGCGCTGGCGCAACCGCCTGTCGTACGACACGCAGGATCTGCCGTACGACGCCCGCGCCGAGGGGTGCTACGTCGGCCTTCTCGCCGACGAGCCGTGCTACCCGGATCTGAACTTCCCGGCGGGCGCCAACCTGTTCCTCTACAACCGGGAGAACATCGACCGGGCGCTCGACGACCAGGGCAAGGTCGACTACGAGGTGCCGCTGTTCAACTACGCGGTCGCCGAGGGAGTCGGCACACCCGGCCTCGGCTTCGCCGACGACGACTGGGAGACCGGCACCCAGTCGTACGTGTTCTCCTTCATCTCCCCGGAGGTCGTCGCCTCCGGGTACGGCCTGACCACCACCCAGATCCACGAGGTCGGCCACCACCTGGGCATGAGCCACCCGCACGACGGTTACGACAGCGCCACCGGCGTCGACTACGGCCCGGGCAACGAGTTCTTCTTCGTCAACGCCGGCGACGAGAACAACTCGATGATGAGCTACATCGACGTGAACTGGGACTTCAGCCAGTTCGACAGGGACAACAGCGACCGGTTCCTGACCGCCGCGTACTGGGAGGCCGCGAACCGGCTTGCCGCGACCGTACCGGCGGGCAAGGGCCGCACCGGGCTGAAGACGGCCGACGCCCTGCTCGCCCTGGCGTCGAAGGCGTTCGCCGCGCACGAGTACCGGGCGGCGTACGCCCTCGCGGAGAAGGCCTACTACACGGTGGCGAGCATCCCGGGTGTTGACGTCGCTTCGGTGGCGAGCGCGCTGAAGGCCGAGGCGAACGAGGCCCGCAGTTCCACCAAGCTGCACGACCCGCACGAGTTCATCGACACCCTGGCCCCGGACAGCCCGCGCAGCCAGCCGTAAAGAACCAGCCGTAAAGAAGTAGTAGAGCCCAGCCGTAAAGACGTAACAGCCAGCAGTAGAACAGCGACAACAGAACCGAACAGCAAGCCAGCAGCGGGCCGGTGGGCACACCGGCCCGCTGTCCATATGGCAAGATCCGCCGCATGCTCGTCCCCGGTTTCCCATGTCGCTGATCGTCCGGCGCGCCGCTGCCGCCAAGGGCCTTCTGGCTGCCGGGGCCGCGGTCATGTTCATCGCGGTCCTGCTGCTGGCCGGCCTCACCGCCTACGCGGGCGCGTCCGGCGAGGCCGGTATCCGTGCCGCTGTCGCCGCCGCCGCCCCGGCGGATCGCTCGGTGCTGATCCGCGGTGCCGGTGGGGCAGACCTGTCCGAGCACGACCGGGCCGTCCGGGCGGCGTACGCGGGCGGCCTCGGCGGCGCCCCGGTGACCGTCGACAGCGCCGTGTACGGGTCCGGCTGGGCCGTCGACCGCCCGGGCGCCGGTGCGACAGCCGACTCCAACGGTGTCGTCTACGGCAACGTGATGGCCCTGGACAACCTGCCCGCCCACGCCACCCTGGTCTCCGGTGACTGGCCGTCCGGTCCGCGCGCCGCCGCCCTCGCCGAACCGGCAGCCCGGCTGCTCGGCGTGGAGACCGGTGGCACGCTGCGCCTCGTCGACC
Source organism: Actinoplanes sp. GCM10030250 (assembly GCF_042666575.1). Taxonomy (NCBI): domain Bacteria; kingdom Bacillati; phylum Actinomycetota; class Actinomycetes; order Micromonosporales; family Micromonosporaceae; genus Actinoplanes; species Actinoplanes sp. GCM10030250. The sequence continues at coordinate 69,249 of NZ_JBHTDO010000031.1, forward strand.
GGCGTACCAGCCGGATCGTCCCGATTCTCGTCTCCGGCATCTGGCGTGCGCGCGACGCCGGGGACGCGTACTGGCGGCTGACGCCTGACGTGTTCGCCGGCCGGGCGCCGCAGACCGCGACGCACGGGCCGATCGTTGTCGACCGGAAGAGCTTCGACAGCGGGTTCGCCACCGGCGCCTCCGCGGGGTGGGTGGTCGTACCGGACATGTCCGGAACGACTTTGGAGGAGGTCTCCCGTACCGCATCGTCTGCCACCGTTATCAGCGACGGCCTGCCCGCAAGCACCGGGCTCAGCACCTCCGCCACCATCACCAGCGGCCTCCCCGGCCTGGCCCAGCGCCTGGATCGCGCCGACCTGGTCCGGCGATCGGCCCTGGTCACGCCCATTCTGCTGCTCGCGGTCCTGGCCGGTTACGCGCTGACCCTCGTCGCTCTGCTCCTCGGTGAGGCCCGCCGGGCCGAGACCGCCCTGCTGCGCGCCCGCGGCGCCTCCCGCGGACGGCTCGGCGCGATGGCCGGGATCGAGGCACTCGCCCTGATGCTGCCCGCCGGTCTGCTCGCACCGCCGCTCGCCGTGCTGCTGGTCCGGACCGTCCCGTTCCCCGGCGGCCCGGCGGTCACCCCGGTGCTCGACGCCTCGGTCTGGCTGACCGGCGCGCTCGCGGTGGCCGGCGGCGTCCTCGCGCTCACCATCCCGGCGCTGCGCCGCGCCCGCACCTACGTCGCCGAGACAGCGAGCCGGTCGCGGCTGCCGCTGTTCCGCCGCGCCGGTCTCGACCTGGTCGTGGTCGCCCTCGCGGTCCTGGGCTGGGTGCAGCTGCGGCAGTACTCCTCACCGGTCGGTGCCGGCCTGGGCATCGACCCGCTGCTGGCCGCCGCGCCCACGCTGGGCGTGCTGACCGGCGCCGTGGTCGCGATCCGCCTGCTTCCGCCGATCGCCCGGCTCGCGGCGTCCCGCCTGGACCGGGGCGTGACCCGCGCCCGGCTGCTCGGCACCTGGCAGGCCGGCCGCCGCTCGCACGCCGGCCCGATGGTGATGCTCGCGCTCGCCGTCGCCGCCGCCACGGTCTCCTGGTGTTTCGCCGGCACCGCCCGCGGCTCCCTCGACGACCAGGCCGAACAGCAGGTCGGCGCGGAGATGCGGCTGGTCGAGGAGGGTGGCACCGCACCCGGCGACCGCCTCGAACAGCTCTCCGCACTGCCCGGCGCGGGCACGATCGTGCCCGGCTGGCGGGACACCGTGCCGCTGACCGCCGGCGCCGACCCGGCCGACCTGGTCGTGATCGACGCCGCGAAGGCCGGGCCGGTGGTGCTGGCCCGCGACGACGCGACCGGCGGCTCACCCGCCGAGCTGTTCCGCCGGCTCGCCGGCGCCCGCCAGGACGACGGCGCCGAGCGGGAGCTGCGGCCCGGGCGAATCGTCACCAGCGGACCGGCCCGGACCACGGTGATCTTCACCGACGGCCGCCGCGTCGACCTGGGCCAGAGCGACCGGGGGAGACCGCTGAGCTTCTCCGAGGCCGGGCCGGGACTGGCCGGGTTCGTGGTCGACCCCGGAGTTGCCGGCCCCGGACCGGCCGAGATCACCTGGCAGATCACCGGCCAGGACGGCCGCTGGCAGGCGGCCGGGCGCAGCGGTGAGATCCGGATCTCCACCGACGACGGGACTCTGAGCTACACGGGCCGGTTCGCCGTGACCCGGCCGGCCACCCGGGCGCCGGTGCCGGTCGCGATGACACCGGCCGCCCTCACCGCGCTGACCGCGAAGGTCGGCGAGAACTCGTTCCTCACGGTCGCCGGCAGGGGCGTGCCGATCCACGTGGTGGCCGTGATCGACCGGGTGCCGGGTACGTCCGGCGGCGCGGCCATCCTCGCCGACCGGGCCGTGCTGGACGCCCGTCTCTTCGAGGGCTGGGGCATCGTCCAGAGCCCCGGTGAGTGGTGGCTGAGCGGGGCGCCGCCCGGCGTACACGATCTGCCTGGCCTGCGTGTTCTTGACCGTCGTGAGCTTGCCGGTGCGGCCTCCCGCGACCCGGTCGGCTCCGGTTCCCGCGTCGCGCTCTTCCTCGCCGCCTTCGGCGCGGTCCTGCTCGCCGCCGCGGGCATCGCCGCCGACGCCCGGGCCACCGCCCGCCGCCGCGCCGGTGAGCTGGCCGTCCTGCACACGCTCGGCGCCGGGCCGCGGCTGCTGGCCCGATCGCTCGTGGTCGAGCAGGCGTTCCTCGCCGGGGTCGGTTCCCTCGCCGGCCTGACGGTCGGGTTGCTGGTGGCCGGTGCGATGGCGCCGCTGCTGGTGCTCACCCCGGCCGCGGTGCGCCCGGTGCCGGAGCCGGTGCTGCAGATCGGCTGGCTGCCCACGCTGGGCAGCGTCGCCCTTCTGGTGAGCATCGCGCTCGCGCTGAGCGCGGCGACCGCGACCTCGGCGGCGCGCCGGCTCCCGGCAACGCGCCTGCGGCTGGGAGCAGATCAATGAAGAGCCTTTTTCGTACGGTGCATCGCGCTCGTTCCTACGCGGGTCAACTCGGCCTGCTCGCCGCCCTTGTGGGGCTCGCCGCCTTCCTCGCCTCCGGGCCGCCGCGCCTGGCCAACGACCGCACCGACGTGGGCCTGCGCGCCGACATCAACCGGCTGATCTCCGGCCAGCGCGACCTCACCTTCACCACGTCCACCGGCAGCAGCTTCGACTTGGAGCCGCCGGCGGACCACTCCGGGCGGCTCGACGAGATCCGCCGCGACCTGCCACCCGCACTGGGCGGCGTCATCTCGGACGCCTGGTTCGTCGCCGAGGTCGGCCCGGCCGACGCCAGCGTCAACAACGGCATCACCGGCGAGTGCCCGCAGCTGGCCGCGATCCGGCGGCAGACCGGCACCGACGAGGCGACCCGGATCGTCGAGGGCCGCCGCCCCGCTTCTGGGGACTCGCCCTCGGGAGACTCGCCCTCTGGAGATATCGCCGAGGTCATCGCCGGACGCGACGAGGCCAAGGCTCTCGGCGTCCGTGTCGGCGACACGGTGACCGTGCTGTCGCGCTGGGAGAACGCCAAGGCCCGCGTGGTCGGCCTCTACGAAGCCCTGGACCCGGCCGCGCCGTTCTGGGCCGACATGCTGCTGACCAGGGTCGCCTGCCCCAACCCGTCCGACGGCACCCGCTTCCGGGTCACCCTGCTCACCGACACCGCCGGGTCGCTCACGGCCGGCGGCCTGACCACCGAGATGCACGAACGCTGGCGCTACCGGATCGACGAGCAGCGCCTCACCGCCGACCGGATCGGCGAGCTCACCACCGCCGTCGCCACCGCCCGGCGCCAGCCACCCGACGGGACCACGCTGGTGAGCAGCGTGGACACCACGCTGGCCGAGTTCGACAGACGGCTGCGCGGGGTCCGTGCCCTGCTCGCGGTCATCCAGGCCGGGCTGCTCGCCACCATGGCCGGGCTGATCCTGCTCGCCGCCCGTCTCGCCGTGGACCGCCGGCGCGCCGAGTACGCGCTGATCCGTGCCCGCGGCGGCTCGGTGCGCACGATCGGTGGCCGGATGCTGGCCGAGACACTGCTGGTGGTCGTGCCCGCCACGGCGGCCGGCTGGCTCGCCGGACACCTCTCGGCCGGTCGCGCCGACGCGGGGGAACCGTTCCTGGTCGCCGGTGTGGCCCTGCTCGCGGCCCTCGCACCGGCCGCGTACGCCGCCGCCGGTGCCCGCCACCCCGACTTCACCGGTCACCGGCGTGACCTCGTCGCGGACCGGCCGTCACCGCGACGGATCACCGCCGAGGCCTTCCTCGTCCTGCTCGCCGCCGGCGGGACGTTCCTGGTACGCCGTCGCGGGCTGGAGACCGGGCCGGCGGGCGTCGACCCGTACCTCATCGCCGTGCCGGTCCTGCTCGCGCTCGCCGCCTCCGTGGTCGCGCTGCGCCTGGTCCCGTTCCCGCTGCGGTGGACCGGCCGGCTCGCCGCCCGGGCCCGCGGCGCCGTGGCCTTCCTCGGTCTCACCGGCGCCGGCCGTGGCGCGCCGCTGCGTTCCGGCCCGCTCGCGGTGCTGGTCATCGCGATCGCCACCGGCATCTTCAGCAGCACCGTGACGACCACTGTCGGACACGCTCGCGACCGCGCCGCCGAACTCGCGGTACCCGCCGACGCGGTCGCCGCCGGCTTCGCCTTCGGATCGGACACCGCACAGCGGATCGCCGCCGTGGACGGTGTCACCGGCGCGGCGGCGTTCCGCCTGGAGTCCGCCGCCAACCTCCGCAGCGACGCCAGCACACTCATCACCCAGGTCCAGGCCATGGTCGTCGACACCAGTACCGGCCTCGACCTGCCCGCCGAACTCACCAGCGCCCGCCCCGGCGCGCAGGCCGTCCCCGCCCTCGTCTCCACGCGCGTCGCCCAGCGGATCGGCCCCCGGGGCACCATCGACGTCCAGGGCCGCCGGTACGCCTTCCAGGTCGCCGCCGTCAGCGACACCGCACCCGGGTTCGCCGCCGGTGTCCGCGACTTCCTGATCGTGCCGCTCCAGGCCCTGCCGGTCCCGGCCACCCAGCCGGTCGTGTCCAACCGCGTTCTCGTACGCGGCAGCGGGTTCGACCCCGCCGCCGTCCGCGAAGCCGCCGACGCGGGTCAGCGGGAGTACACGAAGGCCGTGCTGGGTCGCGCGATCGAGGACTGGCAACTGGCCATGCCCGCCACCGTCACCACCCGCGACGGCTACCGCGCCGACCTCGACGAGCGGGGCGTCGACGGGGTGCTCAGCTTCACCTTCGCGGCGGGCATCGTGGCCTGCGCCGTGCTGGCCCTGCTCGCGGTCGCGCTCACCGTCCTGGCCGGTGCACCGGCACGCGGCCGGACCCTGTCGCGCCTGCGCACCCTGGGACTGTCCGCACGGCAGGGCAGGCGGCTGCTCGTGTTCGAACTCGTACCCCTGATCGGTGTCGCCGTGCTCGTCGGCAGCCTCGTCGGGATCGCCCTGCCCACCCTCATCGGGCCCGCACTGGGCCTGGACGACTTCACCGCCGGGATGCCCGCCGTGATCAGCGTCGACCCGCTGCTCGCGGCCGGTGTTCTGATCGTCGCGGCTCTCGCGGTGGCCGGGGCGCTGGTGGTCGAGGACGCAGCCAACCGCCGTCTGGGTCTCGGCACTGTTCTGCGGCTCGGAGAGGAGCAGTCCTGACATGGATTCCGCTGATATGAATCTTGCTGAATTGGAGCGTAAGGCCGCGGAGCGCGCGGCCGCCCGCGCCGGAGGCCAGGACCGGCTGTCGGGGCACATCGTGTGCGACGGTCTCGTCCGGATCTTCCGCACCGAGGGCGTCGAGGTGGTCGCCCTCCAGGGCCTTGATCTGGTGGTGGACCGCGGGGAACTGCTCGCGGTGGTCGGCGCCTCGGGCTCCGGGAAGTCCACGATGCTGAACATCCTCTCCGGACTCGACGAGCCGACGGCGGGTGTCGCCCGGGTGGCGGGTTACGACCTGCTCGGCATGTCGGCGAAGAAGCGCCTCGAGTATCGGCGGCGGATTGTCGGCTTCGTGTGGCAGCAGACGGCGCGGAATCTGTTGCCCTATCTCACCGCGCGGGAGAATGTCGAGTTGCCGATGCGCCTGGCGGGGTCCCGCTCCGGCCAGCCTCAGCGCTCCGGCCAGCCTCAGCGCTCCGGCCAGCTCAAGCGCTCCGGCCGTTTGACGCCTTTTGATCGTGCCGGCGAGCTGTTGGAGATGGTCGGGGTCGCTGACCGGGCCGATCGCCGCCCGGATCAGATGAGCGGTGGGGAGCAGCAGCGGTGCGCGGTCGCGGTGGCGCTGGCCAATGATCCCGAGGTGCTGTTCGCCGACGAACCGACGGGTGAGCTGGACGAGGCCACCGCGGACGAGGTGTTCGGCGCGCTGCGCACGGTGAACGCCGAACTGGGCGTGACGGTCGTGGTGGTCACCCACGACATGACCGTTTCGGGCCAGGTGCGTCGTGCGGTCGCGATCAGGGACGGGAAGACCGCTTCTGAGGTACGCCGAAGCGCTCACATCGCAGCGGATGGCACCGAGCAGCATGTCTCGGAGGAGTACGCGGTTCTGGACCGGGCGGGCCGGTTGCAGTTGCCGGCGGCTTTTGTGGAGGCGCTGAGTTTGCGTGATCGGGTCCGCCTGAATCTGGAGCCTGATCACGTGGAGGTGCGCCCCTCGTCGTCGTCCTCTTCTACCGCTTCCTCGCCCCCGTCCTCGCCGCCGCCGTCCTCGCTGCCGCCGTCCTCGCCGCCTTCCTCGTCTCCCTCGTCGTTTTCGGAGGATCAGCGCTGATGAACGTCGTCGAGGTTGCCGGTGTGGGCCGTGACTACGGGTCCGGGGATCGGGTGGTGCACGCACTCAGTGACGTCTCGTTCGGCGTCGCCAAGGGGGAGCTGGTCGCCGTCCGTGGCCGCTCCGGCGCAGGCAAGACCACCCTGCTGAATCTGATCGGCGGGCTGGACCGGCCGGACGCCGGCACCATCACGGTCGCCGGTCGCAAGGTCACCGGTGCGGGGGAGCAGGAACTCCTCGAACTGCGCCGCGACGTGATCGGCTTCGTCTTCCAGTCGTTCGGCCTGGTACCGATCCTGTCCGCCGCCGAGAACGTCAGCGTCCCGATGCGGCTGGCCAAACGTGATCCCGCCGAACGTGACCAGCGCGTCGCCGTACTGCTCGAACTCGTCGGACTCGGTGCCCAGGCAGCCCAGCGCCCCGGCGAACTCTCCGGCGGCCAGCAGCAGCGGGTGGCGGTGGCCCGGGCCCTGGCCAACGATCCCGAACTGCTGATCGCCGACGAACCCACCGGCCAACTCGACTCCGACACCGGCCGCGCCATCATGGACCTGCTCCGCGCCGTGGTCGACGCCCGCGGCATGACCGCCCTCGTCGCCACCCACGACCCAGCCCTCATCGACCGCGCCGACCGCGTCCTCACCCTCCGCGACGGCCGCCTAACCTGACTCCCAAACCCGCGCGCCCCGCTCTGCCCCGCTCCGCGCCTGCCTCGCGCTGCGCCGCGCCTGCCTCGCGCTGCGCCTGCCTCGCGCTGCGCTGCGCCTGCCTCGCGCTGCGCCTGCCTCGCGCGGCGCCTGCCTCGCGCGGCGCCTGCCTCGCGCGGCGCCTGCCTCGCGCTGCTGGCGTGGGTGGCTGCACTCATTGGGTGCGCAGCGCTGCCCGGGAAAGGGTGAGGGCCGCATCCTGGCGGGGATGCGGCCCTCGGTGTGACCGGCGGTGCGGGGGTGCGCTACCCCTTGACGCTGCCTGCGAGGAGGCCGCGGACGAAGTAGCGCTGGAGGAGCAGGAACACCGTGACGGGCACGATGATGGAGACGAAGGCGCCCGCGGAGAGCAGGTGCCAGGCGGTGCCGCGGGTGCCGCTCAGGTTGGCCAGCTGGACGGTGATCGGGGAGATCTCCGGCGAGCCGGCGAAGGTCAGCGAGATCAGCAGGTCGTTCCAGACCCAGAGGAACTGGAAGATGCCGAACGCGGCGAGGGCCGGGGTGAGCAGTGGCAGCAGCACCCGGAAGAAGATCGCCACGTGACCGGCGCCGTCCATGCGGGCGGCTTCGATCAGGCTGGACGGCACTTCCTTGATGAAGTTGTGCAGGATGTAGATGGCCAGCGGCAGCGCGAACGCCGAGTGGGACAGCCACAACGTCCAGAACGTGTTGGCGATACCCATGTCGACGTAGAGCGACAGCAGCGGGATCAGCGTGACCTGCAGCGGCACGATCTGCAGAGCGAAGATCGCGATGAACAGGAAGTTTTTACCGGGGAAGTTCATCCACGCGAACGCGTACGCCGCGAGCGACGCCAGGCAGAGCGGGATGATGACCGCCGGCAGGGCGATGACGAGCGAGTTCAGGAAGAAGTCGGCCAGGTTGATGGCGTCCGGGTCGAAGACCGACCGGTAGTTGTCGAACGTCCACCGGGGGTCGGTGACGAACGTCCACCAGCCGGTCGTTTTGATCGCCCGCTCCTCGCGGAACGAGGAGATCAGCAGGCCGAACGTCGGCAGGGTCCAGAGCACCGCGATGATCAGCGCGGCGAGCGACGCCCACGGGGAGGTGAGCTTCTTCTTCGCCTTCGCCGCCGCGGATTCCTTCTTCTCCACGGCGACCGGCGGCGTGGTGGTGAGCGGTGTAGCGGTGGTCATCACGCCTCCGAACGGCGAAGCTGCCGGATGTTGTACACGACGATCGGAACGACGAGAACGAACAGCACCACCGCGAGCGCCGCACCGAGACCGGTGTTGGCACTGCGGAAACTCTGGCTGTAGAACTCGTTGGCGATCACGCTCGTGTCGAAGCGGCCACCGGTCATCGTCTGCACGACGTCGAAGACCTTGAGCGTGCCGATCGCGATGGTCGTCAGCACGACCACGACCGCCGGGCGGATCGCCGGGAGGGTGACGAAGCGGAACATGCCCCACGGGGTGACGCCGTCGAGCCGTGCGGCTTCGATGATGTCGTCCGGGATCGCCTTGATGGCCGCCGACAGCACGGTCATCGCGAAGCCGGCCTGGATCCAGATCATCACGATGATCAGCAGGAACGTGTTCAGCGGCGATTCGATCAGCAGCTGCACCGGTTTGCCGCCGGCCCACACGATGAACTGGTTGATCAGGCCGATCTGCTTCACATTGCCCTGGTCGGGGCGGTACTCGTACATGAACTTCCAGATGACCGAAGCCGCCACGAAGGAGATCGACATCGGCAGGAAGATCAGTGCCTTGGCGAACGACTCGATGCTCGCCTTGTCCACCAGGATCGCGTAGAGCAGGCCCACGCCGGTCGCCAGGAACGGGGTCAGCAGCACCCAGAACGCGGTGTTCCGGAGCACGACCAGCTGCTCCGAGTCGGTGAAGATGGTCTTGTAGTTGTCGATCCCGATGAACGCGTCACCCGCGGCGTCGAAGAACGACTGGTAGATGGTGCGAAGACCGGGATAGAGCAGCCCCACGCTGAGCATCAAAATGACGGGGGCCAGATAGAGGTAGGCGACTGCTTTATCACGTTTGCCGGCAAAACGTCCGGCAATGAACAAGATTACGCCGACGGCGGCAGCGAACAGCAGGATCGCTGCGAACATCTGCAGAATCTTGTCTGAGGTGGTGGAGGCGGTGGTGAACACGCTGCCCCTTCCTCCTTGGGCGGGTTCCGAAGCACGGGTGGGTCTGTTGCGCTGGTGGTTCTCAAACTTGAATGGATCTTAAGCTCGGCCGGATCGGTAACGCGAGAAGATCTGAAGCGCGAAAGGTCCGGAGCGCGAGAAATCAGTGAAGTGCAAAGTTGCTGAGACTGCTAGGGGCCGGTCGGGCATCCCCGACCGGCCCCGCGGTGGTGCTATCGCATTACTTCGGCCGCATTACTTCGGCCAGGCCTTCTCGATGTTGTCCACGGTGGCCTTGGTGTCCTGACCGGTGATCCAGTTCGTGGTCTGCTTCCAGAACGCGTTGGAACCGACCGCGGCGGGCATCATGTCCGAGCCGTCGAAGCGGAACTGCGAGTTCGGGTCGAGCAGGATCTCGGCCGACAGTTTGTCGATCGGGTTCTTCAGGTTGTTGACGTCCAGGCCCTTGTTGGCGCTGACCCAGCCGGAGGACAGCTTCGCCTTGGCGTTGGCCCAGGTGTCGCTGGACAGGTAGGTCTGGAACGCCTTGACCTCGGGACGGTCCGCGAACGCCAGGACGAACTCGCCACCGCCGAGAACGGGCTTGGCGGTCTCGTCCTTGCCCGGCAGGTAGAAGGCGAAGATGTCGCCGTCCTCGCCGATCTGGGTGTCCTTCGGGAAGTTGGCCGCGTAGAAGCTGGCCTGGCGGTGCAGCGAGCACGTGCCTTCCAGAATCGGCAGGCCGGCGTCCTGGAAGGTGGTGCTGGCGATGCTCTTGACGTCGCCGAGGCCGCCGTTCACGTACTGGTCGTTCTTGAGGTAGGCGCCGACGGCGTCGAGAGCCGCGGTGGCCTCGGGGCCGTTGAACGGAATCTCGTGCTTGACCCACTTGTCGTAGGTCTCCGGCCCGGAGAGCCGGAGCATGAAGTCTTCCATCCAGTCGGTGAGCGGCCAGCCGGTTGCCTCACCGCTGCTGATGCCGGCGCACCACGGCTTCTTGCCGTCCGTGACCATCTTGTCGCTGAGGGCCTTGAGCTGGTCCAGCGTGGTCGGAACGGTGTAGCCGGCGTCCTTGAACTCCTTGGGCGAATACCACACCAGGGACTTCACGTTCGCGCCGAGCGGCGCGGCGTAGAACTTGCCGTCGACCGTCCCGTACGCCTTCCAGTCGGCGCCGAAGTGCTTGTCGACGTTGTCAGAGGTCTCCTTCGGGGCCTCGACGGCCTTACCGGTGGCGACCAGCTGCTGCAGCAGACCAGGCTGCGGAACGAACGCGACGTCCGGCGGGTTGCCGGCCTGCGCGCGAACCAGGATCTGGGTCTCGAATGCCTTGTCACCCTCATACTTGATGGTGGCACCGGTGCACTGCTCGAAAGGCTTGTAGGACTCCTTGTGCGGGGTGTCCTCGGGGGTCACGATGCCCGTGTAGATCGTGACCGTCTTGCCCTTGATGTCACCGAACGCCGCGTAAGGCGCGCAGTCGATGGCCGCCGCCGAACTGTCGGTGGAACCGCCCTCGGAATCGTCGCTGCCGCCGCAAGCGGTCAGGCTGAACGCCAGCCCGACGCTGAGGGCACCGGCGAGCGCGACCCGGGATCGCGAACTCCCACTGTGACCGAACATACCGCTCCCTATGTCATATAGCGCCTCCGACGTCAGAACGACGTCGCCGTCCGAAGCGCTTCTTGACCAACAGTCAAGAGGTAACCGGCAGGTTGCGCAATGATTTCCGCGTGATCGAGTCGGTAACGATATAGCCGCGACGCTCAAGTGCCTTAACCGGTTAAGAAGATTGGCGGAAGGATGCACCCGAGTGGGCATCCTCTGCCCTGTTATACCCACATTTGGCCGCGCGAATCGGGGTTATCGGTCGCAGTGAGTCGGTTTTGTTATCCTTCGGGGCTAGCAGCTTCTGCCGCCAAGTAGCACATCTCGCGGTTCACCCGCAAAAAGAACCGCCGCGGCGGCTCAGGGCCACCACGGCGGTTCGGGTAGATCGGGGAGGCGGCCCCGTCAGCCGGCGACTGCCAGGTACTTGTAGCCGAGGCGCCGCATGCGCTCGGCGTCGAGGACGTGGCGGCCGTCGAGCACGATGGGCGTACGCATGAGCCCGAGGAACTTGGACCAGTCAAGTTCGAGGTACTGCGCCCACTCGGTGACCAGGACGACCGCGTCGCAGTCGGCGAACAGGTCGTCGATCGTCTCGCTCAGGTAGGGCGCCAGTTCGGGCTGCTCGGCCCGGAACCGCTCGGTCGCCACCGGGTCGTGCAGCTTCACCCGGGCGCCGCGGGCCAGCAGCGAGTTCGCGATGTCCAGAGCCGGGGCGTCACGCAGGTCGTCTGTGTTCGGCTTGAACGCCAGCCCGAGCAGGCCGATCTTGCGGCCCTTGAGGATGCGCAGCTCGTCCTGGAGCCGTTCCACAGCGATGGCGCGCTGCCGGCTGTTGACGTCGCGGGCCGCCTTCACGATCGGCATCTCGAGGTTGTACTCGGCGGCGGTCGCGATCAGCGCCTTGGTGTCCTTGCCGAAGCAGGAGCCGCCCCAGCCGACGCCGGGCTGCAGGAACCGGGAGCCGATCCGCTGGTCGAGGCCCATGCCGCGGGCCACCTCGGTGATGTCGGCGCCGACCTTCGCGGCGAGCTGGCCGATCTCGTTGGCGTAGCTGATCTTGAGGGCCAGGAAGGCGTTGGCCGCGTACTTGATCAGCTCGGCCGACGCGAGGTCGGTGGAGACCAGCGGCACCGCGTTGACGTCCTCGGGCCGCGGCAGGAAGGACGGCGCGGTGAAGGTCTGGTTGATGATCGGCCGGTAGAGGCGGTTGAGCACCTCGAGGCTGCGCGGGTTGTCCGATCCGATGACGATCCGGTCCGGGTAGAGGGTGTCGGCGATGGCGTTGCCCTCACGGAGGAACTCCGGGTTCGACGCGACCGCGAACTCGGTGCCCCCGCTGTTCTTGGCCCCGGCACTGTTACTAGCCGCGCTGCTACTACCCGCGCTGTTACTAGCCGCGCTGTTACCAGCCGCGCTGTTACCAGCAGCACCGTTACCAGCAGCACCGTTACCAGCAGCACCGTTACCAGCAGCACCGTTGGCGGGGCGCTGGTCGAAGGAGTCGCGCAGGATGGCGTCGACCCAGTTGCCGCTGCCGATCGGGACCGTCGACTTGTTCACCACGACGGTGAACTCGTGGTCCAGCGCCTGCGCCACGCTCTCCGCCGCGCTGCGCAGGTAGCGCAGGTCCGGGCTGCCGTCCTCGGCCGACGGGGTCTGCACCGCCACGAACACCACGTCAGCACCGGGGACAGCGTCCTCGTACGAGGTGGTAAACGTCAGGTTCGGCGCCGCCTCGGAGAGCAGGTCCTCCATCCCGGGCTCGTAGATGGGGCAGCGTCCGGCCCGCAGCATGTCGACCTTGGCCTGGTCGAGGTCCACGCAGGTCACCTCATGGCCCAGGAAGGCGAGGCTGACACCGGTGGTCAGGCCGACATAGCCGGTACCGACAACGCAAACCTTCATGCAATCTCCTCCACCGATACCCAAGCCCTCTGATACCCAAGCCCTCTGACTACCCCAAGCCCTCTGACGCGCGGGCTTCATAACACAGGCCCGACGCGCGGGCCTGGAACTCGCCGGCCGTGGTTACGCCACGTACCGCCGGTGACGGCCAACCGGCTGCCTGACCGGCCGGCCGGATGACGTTCCGGTGGCGTCGGCCTGCGTGTTCCGCCGAATGATACACAGCGGAAACCGCGTCCTTTTGTCGCTGGATGGACCCCTTCGTCCTGCGCTGGGAAGCCCGGTTACCCACATCTGTCCCATTGAACCCGGTCGCGGCGTCGACCTGCGCCGATGCGATATCGGACGACTGCGCTCCGTAGTCGTCCGAGTGGCCGATGAAGGCTCGGCCGGTCGGCCCCGCCGACCGGCCGGCGACCCGATCCGCCGGGCGGCAGACATAACCCGGATATCAACGCGGAGTTTCCGGCTCTTGACATCACGATGACGGCGACCGACGCTTCTGGGAGCGCTCCCACATGAACGTTCGTCGATATGCCCCATCGATGGAAGGTGTTGCATGCGTAGGTCCCCCGGCGGTGCTCTCATAGCCGCCCTGGTCGTAGCCGCGACGGCGGTCGCCGTCGTGTCCGGCCCACACTCGGCTACGGCGGCCCCCACCGAGCCCTACACCTGGAAGAACGTCAGGATCGACGGCGGCGGTTTCGTTCCTGGCATCGTCTTCAACCCGGGTGAGAAGAACCTGATCTACGCGCGTACCGACATCGGTGGCGCCTACCGGTGGAACCAGACCGCGCAGAGCTGGACGCCCCTTCTCGACTGGGTGGGACAGAGCGACTGGGGCTACAACGGTGTCCTCAGCATCGCGCCCGACCCGGTCGCCACGAACCGCGTCTACGCCGCGGTCGGCATGTACACCAACAGCTGGGACCCGAACAACGGCGCCATCCTGCGGTCCACCGACAAGGGCGCGACCTGGCAGAAGACCGCTCTGCCGTTCAAGGTCGGCGGCAACATGCCGGGTCGCGGCATGGGGGAGCGGCTCGCCGTCGACCCGAGAAACAACCGGAACGTCTATTTTGCCGCCGAGGGCGGAAACGGGCTCTGGCGGAGCACCGATTTCGGCGTCACCTGGGCCAAGGTCAGCAACTTCCCGAACGTCGGCAACTACGTCCAGGACCCGGCCGACACCAACGGTTACCTCAGCCAGAACCAGGGCCTCACGTGGGTCACCTTCGACCCGGGGCAGGCCGGAAGCACAGCCTCGCCCGCGATCTACGTCGGGGTGGCCGACAAGGAGAACCCGGTCTACCGGTCGCTCGACTCCGGCGCCACCTGGGAGCGGGTCGCCGGCCAGCCGACCGGGTACATCGCGCACAAGGGTGTCGTACAGGGCAAGTACCTGTTCATCGCGACGAGTGACACCGGTGGCCCGTACGACGGAGCAGCCGGCCAGGTCGCCCGCCTGGACACCACCACCGGCACCTGGACCGACATCTCACCCATGCCGGTCGCCGACCGTTACTTCGGCTATTCGGGCCTGACCGTCGACGCCCAGAAGCCCGGCACCCTGATGGTCGCCACGCAGATCTCCTGGTGGCCGGACGCGATCTTCTTCCGCAGCACCGACTACGGCGCCACCTGGACCCGGATCTGGGACTGGAACGGCTACCCCAGCCGCACCAAGCGCTTCACCATGGACATCTCCGCGAACCCCTGGCTGGACTTCAACAGCACCGCCCAGGCACCCGAGGAGAGCCCGAAGCTCGGCTGGATGAACGAGTCGCTGGCGATCGACCCGTTCGACTCCAACCGCCTGCTCTACGGCACCGGCGCCACCGTCTACGGCACCACCCAGCTCACCAACTGGGACGCCAACACCACGTTCACCATCAAGCCGTTCGCCAAGGGCCTCGAGGAGACCGCGGTCCTCGACCTGGCCAGCCCGCCCACCGGCGCCCCGCTGGTCAGCGCGCTCGGCGACATCGGCGGCTTCCACCACGCCGACCTCGACACCGTGCCGGCGAACTTCCACGACACCCCGGCCCTGGGCAGCAACACCGGCATCGACTTCGCCGAGGCGAGCCCGTCGTTCTTCGTCCGCGTCGGCAACGCGCCGAGCGACACCGGTGGTGCCGTCCCGCAGCACATCGGCGTCTCCAACGACGGCGGCAAGACCTGGTACGCGGGCCAGGAGCCGGCGGGCATCACCGGCGGCGGCAATGTCGCGGTCGGCACCGACGCCAACGCGGTGGTCTGGTCGCCGGTCGGTGCCGGCGTGCACTACTCGACCACGCGGGGCAGCACCTGGACCGCGTCGGCAGGCATCCCCGCCGGCGCCAAGGTCGAATCGGACCGGATCAACCCCAAGACCTTCTACGGGTACGCCGGAGGCAAGTTCTACACCAGCACGGATGGCGGGGTGACCTTCACCGCGTCGAGCGTTGGGCCGGGCGCCATCATGCCGTCCACCGGCAGGGTCAACCTCAAGGCCGTACCCGGTACCGCCGGTGAGGTCTGGGTGGCCGGGGAGACCGGGCTGCTGCGCTCGACCGACTCCGGCGCGACGTTCACCAAGGTGTCCACGGTGACGTCGGGCATCAACGTCGCCTTCGGCAAGGCCGCGCCGGGCGCGACCCGGCCCGCGGTCTTCCTGGTCGGCACCGTCGACGGCGTCACCGGGGTGTTCCGGTCCGACAACACCGGCGCGAGCTGGGTGCGCATCAACGACGACCAGCACCAGTACGGGAACGCCGGCGACGCCCTGGCCGGCGATCCGCGCATCTGGGGCCGCGTCTACCTGGGCACCAACGGCAGGGGCATCCTGTACGCCGACCGCACGGGCGGCAGCGCCTCACCGTCCCCGTCGGGCAGCGCGTCGGCCTCACCCTCGACCTCGGTCTCGCCGTCGGCGTCTGTCTCGCCTTCAGTGTCTGTCTCGCCCTCGGTCTCTGTTTCGCCTTCGGTGTCTGTTTCGCCTTCGGTGTCCGTCTCGCCCAGCCCTTCGACCGGCGCTGGTGGCTGCACGGCCACCTACAAGGTCACCGGGCAGTGGGGCGGCGGCTTCCAGGGTGAGGTGACCGTGAAGAACAACGGCACCGCCACCACCGGCGGCTGGAGCGTCGGCTGGGCCTATACCGGCGGGCAGACCGTGACCCAGAGCTGGGGCGGCACCGCCACCTCGGTCCCCTCAGGCACCGGAACCGCCGTGACCGTCGTCAACGCCGGCTACAACGGCGCCCTCACGTCCGGGGCATCCACGACCTTCGGATTCCTCGGCAGCAACACCGGCACCACCAACCCCGTCCCGTCCCCGATCACCTGCTCCACCCGGTAACACCCTCCCGCTCCCCGAAGGCTGGGGCGGTGGCGTTCCGTTCCTCCACCAGGGACGCCACCGCCTCGCGGAAAGGAACCCCGTGGAACTGTTTCGTTCCAAAAACTCAGGAGGCGTACGCGTACGCCGTCTTGGTCTGAGAAATGGCCGCAGCCTGAATGCGAGGCGCAGAATTGCCACCGCCGGCGTCGCCGTCCTCGGCGCCGGCGCGATTCTGGCAGGCGGTGCACCGGCGTATGCCGCAGCCGGCTGCACGGTCGTGTACAAGGTGCAGAGCCAGTGGACCGGCGGCTTCACCGGCGACATCCAGATCAAGAACACCGGTGACCCGCTGACCAGCTGGCGGCTGGAGTTCGACTTCCCGGACGCCGCACAGAAGGCCACGCAGGGCTGGAGTGGCACCTACAGCCAGTCCGGCCAGCACGTGACCGTGAACAACGCCGCCTGGAACGGCAGCCTGGGCACCAACGCCACCATCGGCACCGGCTTCAACGGCACGTTCGGGTCGGCGAACCCGGTACCCACGGCGTTCACGCTGAACGGCACCACCTGCAACCAGACCGCCAACGCGCCGGCCGTGCAGATCACCGCACCGGCCGCGAACACCCGGTACACCGCACCGGCGTCGATCCCGATCGCGGCCACCGCCACGGCGGCGAGCGGGCAGACCATCAGCCGGGTCGAGTTCTACCACGACGGGCTGCTGCTCGGCAGTGACACGGCCGCGCCGTACACGTACACCTGGAGCGGTGTCCCCGCCCAGTCGGCGGCCTACCACGTGCAGGCCGTCGCCTTCGACGGCGCGGGCCTCAAGAGCAGCACCGCCGACGTCCCGGTCTTCGTCGACGCGGCGACCACCCCGGCGATCCTCGCCGACGCCACCTCGCTCTCGATCTCACCCGGGAAGAGCGGCTCCTACAAGCTCGCGCTGAGCAAGGCGCCGACCGCGAACGTCAGCGTGGCAGTGGCACGGTCGGCCGGCTCCACAGCGGTCACCGTGACACCGGCGACGCTCACCTTCACGACGTCGAACTGGAGCACCGGCCAGACCGTGACTGTCGCAGCGGCCAGTACCGCCGCCGCGGGTGCCACGGCGACCATCTCGGCCACCGCCAACGGCTACACCGCGGCCCAGCTCGGGGTCACGGTCGTCGAAGAGGGCTCGGTCGACACCCGCTTCACGCAGCTCTACAACGACCTGAAGAACCCGGCCAACGGGTACTTCAGCCCCGAGGGTGTGCCCTACCACTCGATCGAGACGCTGATCGACGAGGCACCCGACCACGGCCACGAGACCACCAGTGAGGCGTTCAGCTACTGGCTCTGGCTCGAGGCCGAGCACGGCCAGGTCAGCGGCGACTGGGCGCCGTTCAACAACGCCTGGGCGACGATGGAGAAGTACATCATCCCGTCGCACGCCGACCAGCCGACGAACGCCAACTACAACCCGGCCAAGCCGGCGACGTACGCCGCGGAGTACCCGCTGCCGTCGCAGTACCCGTCGCAGCTCGACACCGGGGTCTCGGTCGGCACCGACCCGCTGGCCGCCGAGCTGAAGGCGGCGTACGGCACCGACGACATCTACGGCATGCACTGGCTGCTCGACGTCGACAACACGTACGGCTTCGGGCACTGCGGTGACGGCACCTCCCGCGTCACCTACATCAACACCTTCCAGCGCGGCCCGCAGGAGTCGACCTTCGAGACCGTCCCGCAGCCGTCCTGCGACACGTTCGCGCACGGCGGCCCGAACGGCTACCTCGACCTGTTCACCAAGGACGCCTCGTACGCCAAGCAGTGGAAGTACACCAACGCCCCGGACGCGGACTCGCGCGCGGTGCAGGTGGCGTACTGGGCGTACACCTGGGCGACCCAGCAGGGCAAGCAGTCGCAGATCTCCGACGCGGTCGCCAAGGCCGCCAAGATGGGTGACTACCTGCGGTACTCGTTCTACGACAAGTACTTCAAGAACCCCGGCTGCGCCTCCACCTCCTGCGCCGCGGGCAGTGGCAAGAGCAGCTCGAACAACCTGATGTCGTGGTACTACGCCTGGGGTGGCGCGTACGACACCAGCGCCGGATGGGCGTGGCGCATCGGCTCCAGCACCAGCCACTTCGGCTACCAGAACCCGATGGCGGCGTACATCCTGAGCAACGTCAGCGCGTTCGCCCCGAAGTCGCCGACCGCGAAAGCGGACTGGCAGGCGAGCCTCAACCGGCAGCTCGAGTTCTACCAGTGGCTGCAGTCGTCCGAGGGCGCCATCGCCGGCGGTGCGACGAACAGCTGGAACGGCAACTACTCGGCACGCCCGGCCGGCACGCCGACCTTCTACGGTCTCGCGTACGTCGAAGCCCCGGTCTACGAGGACCCGCCGTCCAACCGCTGGTTCGGCATGCAGACCTGGTCGCTGGAGCGGCTGGCCGAGTACTACTACCTGACCGGTGACGCCAAGGCCAAGTCGGTGCTCGACAAGTGGGTGCCGTGGGCGCTGTCCAACACCACCATCGAGGACGACAGCTTCCTCATCCCGTCCGACATGGAGTGGACGGGCGCGCCGAACACCTGGAACGCCTCGAACCCGCAGGCCAACACCAACCTGCACGTCGAGGTCACCAGCCGCGGCCAGGACCTCGGTGTGGCGGGCTCCTACGCCAAGCTGCTCACCTACTACGCCGCGAAGTCCGGCAACGCACAGGCGAAGACGGCCGCCAAGGGGCTGCTCGACGCGATCTGGGCGTACAAGGACAGCAAGGGCGTCTCGGTGACCGAGACCCGCGCCGACTACAACCGGATGGACGACACCTACAACGCCTCCACCGGCCAGGGCATCTACATCCCGCAGGGCTGGCGCGGCGAGATGCCGAACGGCGACGTCATCCAGCCGGGTGTGTCGTTCCTCGACATCCGCTCCTTCTACCGCAGCGACCCCGACTTCCCGAAGGTCGACGCGTACCTCAAGGGCGGACCCGCGCCCACGTTCAACTATCACCGGTTCTGGGCCCAGGTCGATGTAGCCACCGGCTACGCCGACTACGCCCGGCTCTTCCCCCAGGGGTGATCAAGTGAGAAAAACCTTCCGTATGGCTGCCGTGGCCCTGTTCGCTGCGGCAGCCGGGATCCTGGCACTGCCAGCGTCGCCGGCTCAGGCACACGGCGCCATTCAGGTCCCGGGCAGCCGTACCTGGTTCTGTTACCAGGACGGCCGTAACCCGCAGACCGGCGCCATCGAGCCGAAGAACGCCGCCTGCGCGGCCGCGGTCGCGCAGAGCGGGGTGAACTCGCTCTACAACTGGTTCGCCGTGCTCCGCTCCGACGGTGCCGGCCGGGTCAACGGGTTCCTCCCGGACGGCACGCTGTGCAGCGGCGGCACCGGTGGACCGTACAATTTCACCGGTTTCAACCTGGCCCGTAACGACTGGCCGACCACGCACCTGACCGCCGGGGCGAACATCCAGTTCAAGTACAACAACTGGGCCAAGCACCCCGGTACGTTCTCGCTCTACATCACCAAGGACGGCTACAACCCGACGAAGCCGCTGGCCTGGGGCGACCTCGAGCCGACGCCGTTCGATCAGGTGACCAACCCGGCGGCCAACGGCGGCCCGGGCACCGACGACGGGCACTACTACTGGAACGGGAAGCTGCCCAGCGGCAAGACCGGCAAGCACCTGATCTACTCGGTGTGGTCGCGCTCGGACAGCACGGAGACCTTCTACGGCTGCTCGGACGTGGTCTTCGACGGCGGCAACGGTGAGGTCACCGGCGTCGGCAACGGCGGCACCCAGTCGCCCAGCCCGTCGACGCCCGCCAGCCCCAGCCCGTCCAACCCGGGCCCGAGCCCTTCCAGCCCGAGCCCTTCCAACCCGGGCCCGAGCCCGAGCCCGTCCAACCCGAACCCGGGCACGGGCGGTTGCAGCGCGATGTACTCGATCACGTCTGCCTGGAGCGGTGGGTTCCAGGGTGAGGTGATGGTCCACGCCGGTGCCACGCCGGTGAACGGCTGGAACATCTCGTGGACGTTCCCCGGCAACCAGACGCTGGCTCAGGTCTGGAGCGGTAAGTCGACGGTCACCGGATCGTTGATCAACGTGAAGAACGAGGCGTGGAACGGTTCGGTGCCGGCGAACGGGTACGTCACGTTCGGGTTCCTGGCCTCGGGAGCTACTGCGCCGACGGTCAACAACCTGACCTGTACGACGCCATAGATCTGGCCCGATAGCGACCCTTTGGGGTCCATTGCTCCACCTACGGCCCCCGGTCGTGCGACGAGAGTCACACGGCCGGGGGCTGGTGCGTCTTCCGGGTGTCTTGACGGGACGAAGGGGCGTTCTTTAGCTTTATCGCCATAAAGCGGAAAAATATTCTCATCAGCTCCAGTGGGCGCAGCGCGGGCAGTTCCAGCGCTGGCGCGCTCGGTCCCGGCCTGCCCGGCTCCGGCCTGCCCGGCTCCGGCCTGCCCGGCTCCGGCCTGCCCGGCTCCGGCCTGCCCGGCTCCGGCCGGTTGGCGGCCTTCGGCCGGGCGACCACGCGGCGGGCGCTGCTCCTCGGCGGCGCCGGTGCGGCCCTGGTGGCGGCCACGCCGGGTGCCGCGGGACAGCGCGATCCGGCACGCCAGTCGCACACCCGGGTCGGCACCTGGGCCACCGCGCCCACAGCCGTGGAGCCCGACAAGTTGATCGTGGTGGCGAACCAGACGATACGACAGGTCGTCCACCTCAGCCTCGGCGGTGACCAACCGGCCGTTCGCCTCACCAACGAGTTCGGTACGACAGCCGTGCACCTCGGCGCCGCCCGGATCGGACTGCGCGCCGGGACGGGCGCCAGCACCGCCGTGATCCCCGGCACCGACCGGCCGCTCACCTTCGCCGGCCGCCGCACCGCGGTCCTCCCCGCGGGCGGAACCCTTGTCAGCGACCCCGCCGACCTGACCGTGCCGCCCGGCGCCGACCTGGTGATCAGCCTCTACTTCCCGGAGCGGACCAGGCTCGAGACCGCCAGCCCGCGCTCCTTCCAGACCACTGTCGTCGCGAAGGGCAACGTCACCGCCCTGCGCGACATCGTCCACCTGGATCCCGCCTCGATCTCCCTGGGCCTGCGCCGCCGGTACGGCCGCTACTTCCTCCTCGCCGGCGTCGACGTGCGCACCAGCCGGAACAGCGCCGCGATCGCCGCCCTCGGCGACTCCATCACCTGCGGCGTCGGAAGCCGCACGAACACCAACCACCGCTGGCCCGACCTCCTCGCCACCCGGCTGCGCCTGGCAGGCCAAGAGCGCACTGATATGGGCGGCACTGATCTGGGCGGTGCTGATCTGGGCGGCACTGATGTGAGCGGTGCTGATCTGGGCGGTGCTGATGTGAGCGGTGCTGATGTGAGCGACGCTGGTCTCGAGCTCGGTGTTCTCAATCTGGGGATCAGCGGGAATCGGCTGCTCACCGGCTACGAGCGACCCACCGGACGTCCCGTCGCGAAACGGGCCGGGCATTCCGCGCACATCGGGCCGTCGGCGCTGAGCCGCTTCGATCGGGACGTCCTCGCCCACTCCGGCGTCCGGCACCTGATCACGCTCATCGGTGTGAACGACCTGGGCCGGTCGGCGGGCACCACCGCTGAGGACCTGATCGCCGGGCATCGCGAGCTCGCCGCGCGTGCGCACAAGGCGGGGCTGCGGGTGATCGGCGGGACGATGCTGCCGTTCGGCGGGGCTCCCGCGCACTTCGACAGCCGGGCCAACCAGATCGAGAGGGTCAGGTTCAACACCTGGTTGCGTACGACCGGCGCCTTCGACGCGGTGGCCGACTTCGACGCGGTGATCCGTGATCCCGCCCGTCCGCGGCGAATGCTGCCCGCCTACGACAGCGGGGACCACCTGCACCCGAGCGATGCCGGAATGGCGGCGCTGGCCACGGCCGTGCCACTGGACCTGTTCACCTGACTGCTTTCGGGACTGCCTTCGGGTTGAGTTTCGGGTTGAGGCCTTCGGAGTTCAGTCGCTGAACCTGGTGGGGTCACCGGCGCCCACCCGCAGGATCTCCGGGGCGCCTCCGGACAGGTCGACCACCGTGGTGGGCTCTGTGCCGCACTCGCCCGAATCGACCACCGCGTCGACGGAGTGGTCGAGAGCCTCCTTGATCTCCCAGCCCTGCGTCATCGGCTCCTCCTCGCCGGGCAGCAGCAGCGTGCTGGAGACCAGTGGCTCACCGAGTTCGGCGAGGATGGCTTGGGCTGTGGTGTGGCTCGTGATCCGTACCCCAACGGTCTTCTTCTTGGGGTGAAGCAGACGCCGTGGCACCTCGCGGGTGGCCGGCAGGATGAACGTGTACGGGCCCGGCGTGGACGCCTTCACGGCCCGGAACAGCGCGTTGTTGATCTGCACGAACTGTCCGAGCTGAGCGAAGTCGTGGCACATCAGGGTGAAGTGATGCCGGTCGTCGAGGTGCCGGATCGTCCTGATCCGGTCCAGGGCGTCCTTGCTCCCCATCTGGCAGCCGAGCGCGAAACACGAATCGGTCGGATACGCAATCAGCCCGTCCTTACGAACCAGATCCACGACCTGGTGGATCGTCCGCGGCTGCGGGTTGTCGGGGTGCACGTCGAAGTACTTGGCCACTCGTCCAAGCTTAGGCTCACGCCGTTGTCACGGATCACAGTGCTCGCGTATCGCGGCCCCGGTATTCGAAGAGCTGGAGACTTTGTCAAGCCCGCACTTCGGAGCTCGGGCGCTCGTGCAGCTCGGGGACCACACGGGCTCGGAGTTCACGGGCTCGGGGTTCACGGGCTCGGGGATCACGGGCTCGGGATCACCCGGGCTCGGGATGGGAAGGGCTCGGGATCGAAGGGCTCGGGATCGGAGGGCCGCGGATCTCGATGCGTAGGGTCGGATCATGGATCCTGTTTACCGGCCCGCCGTCCGTGTGATCTGTCTCGACGCCGACGGCCGGATTCTGCTGCTCCACTGGGAGGACCCGTCCGACGGATCGCGGCTCTGGGAGCCGCCCGGCGGCGGCATCGACCCGGGGGAGACGCCCCTGGAAGCGGCGCGGCGCGAGCTGGTCGAGGAGACGGGCCTGGATGCGGGTGCGATCGGTCCGGCCTACGTCGACGTGGAGCGCGACGTCTGGTGGAAGGGCCGCCACTTCGTGGGCGCCGAGCAGTTCTTCATGGCGCGATTCAGCACGTCACGGCCGTTGGTGGTCCGGGAGGGGCTTCTTCCGTACGAGGAGATCGAACTCCTGGAACACGCCTGGGTGGCCCCGGCTGATCTGAGCTCGCTGGCCGACCGCCTGGAGCCGCCGCAGCTGGCAGAGATCGCCCGAAGCCTCGTTTGAGGCTTTGTGCTTCATCTGAGGGGCGGCTCGGGGCGTCCTGCATTTGTCGTACGTGTGTTCGAAGATGGTCGGGTGCGGGAAGTCGTGGAGCAGCTCAGCGAGACAGCGGCGTCGTGCGCCCAGGCGCCGGTGTGGCCGCTGTCGGAGGGTGACCTGCTCACCGCGCTCGACGGACTCCATACGGCGCAACAGATGCTCCAGGCGGCCATGCTGCACGTGGTGCGGGAGATCGACGGGCGCGCCATCCCCGCCGCGCACGCGGCCACCTCGACCGCGGTGTGGCTGCGCGGCCGGCTGCGGGTCAGCGCCGGCAGCGCGGCTCAGATGGTCACACACGCCAAGCTCCTCCACACCGACCCGATCCTGGACCGAGCCCTCAGCGAGGGCCGAATCAACGCCGAGCAGCTGAGCGCCATCGCGGCCACGGTCGGCGAGCTGCCGAAGGGCCTGGACGCGGACGCCCGGGAACAGGCGGCCGTCCTGCTGACGGAGTGGGCGCCGCGCTTGGATCCCAGAGGGTTGCGCGCCTGCGGGCGGCGGATCCTGGAACACGTTGCACCCGAGGTCGCGGAGGCGGCGGAGGAGGCGCGGCTGCGCGAGGCCGAGAAGCAGGCCCACGAACAGCGATTCTTCACGCTGAGTCCCCTCGGCGACGGCCGCATTCGGCTCCGTGGCCTCCTGGACGCCCACGCCGCGGCGGCCGTCTTCGCGGCCATCGACCCGTTGTGCAAGCCGGCTGGATCCCCTGCGCAGGCGGGGCCGCCCGGTCAACTCGGATCGTCTGCGCAAGTTGGGTCGGCAGCGAGAATTGGTTCGGCTGCGAGATTTGGTTCGGCTGCGCAACTCGGTTCGGCGGCGCAAGGGGGATCGCTTGGCGAAACCGGGGCGTTCATCGGCTCGCTTGCGCAAGGGGGCTCGCTCGGTCGGAGTGGGTCGCTGAAACAGGCTGAGTCGTCCGCACATGGTGGTTCGTCGGCACATGGTGGTTCGTCGGCACATGGTGGTTCGTCCGCACATGGTGGTTCGTCGGCACATGGTGGTTCGTCGGCACAGGCCGAACCGTCCGCACCAGGTGGCTCGCTGGGACAAGCTGGGTCAGGCGTTTCCGCTGAGGACACGCGATCGCCAGGGCAGCGGCGGGCTGATGCGCTGGTGGAGGTGTGCCGGCTGATTCTGAACGGTGGCGCGCTACCTGAGCACGGCGGCGACCGGCCGCAGATGGCCGTGACCGTCGGCTACGACCCACTGCGCAAGGAACTCACCGGCGGAACCCTCGACACCGGCGAGACGGTGTCGGCGAAAACTGTGCGGCGGATGGCCTGCGACGCCCGGATCCTGCCCCTGATCCTGGACGGGGAAAGCCAGATCCTGGACGCCGGCCGGGCCCGCAGGCTGGTCACCGGGTCACTGCGGCGGGCGCTGGTCGTCCGCGATCAGGGCTGCACGTTCCCAGGCTGCGACCGGCCGGCTCGCTGGTGCGACGCCCACCACATCATCGCCTGGGCCGACGGCGGGCCTACCGACCTCGGCAACCTCGCCCTGCTCTGCGATCGTCACCACCGCGTCATCCACGACGACGGCATGGGCTGGCAGATCCGGCCCGGACCTGATGGACACCCGGAGTTCCTGCCACCCGCATGGCTCGACTCGCAGCGCACGCCCCGCGTCAACGAATTCCACCGGCGCACGTGAGGTTCCCGGAAGGCCCGTGCAATCAGAGCGCGTGCGCGGGGAGGGGGTCATCGCTGGGTTGGTTCGTCGCTGGAAGGGGCGTCGCTAAAGGGGAGCGTCGCTGGAGGGGGGGGTGCTGGAATGACTCGTTGCTGAATTGGCTCGTTTGTTGGATTGGCTCGTTGTTGGGATGGTTCATTGCGTGCTCAGCCAAGCCGCGGCGTCCTGAGGTAGACGCCCGTCCGCGGTCAACGGTGAACTGGTCAGCAGTGGCGTTCCGGGCGGCAGCGCCACCGGTGCCGAACCCATCGCCACCACCAGGGTGAGTCCGGGGCGGCGAGCGATCAACCGCTGGTCACCGTCCACCGACCACAAAACCGGGTCGTCCGCCGAGAGCACACCGTCAGCGTGCAGGCGGCGGCGTAGCGCGATGGCCGCCCGGCACAACGGCAGGGTGGGCGACGCCAGGTATGCGCCCCAGCCGTCCGGGACCGGCAGCCAGGGCGGCGCTGCGCCGGGCGGGCTGAACCCGTACGCGCCGGCCGGCGATTCGGTCCACGGCAGAGGTACGCGGCAACCGTCCCGAGACGTGCCTGCGCGCCGCCATGCGGGATCCTGCCGGGCCTCCGCGGGTACGTCGACCTCCGGCAACCCGTACTCCTGGCCCTGATAGAGGTAGGCCGCGCCGGGGAGCCCGAGGATCGTGATCAGCGCGGCACGAGCCCGGCCGGCGTTGGGTGGGCTGGAACCGGGTGGGCTGGAACCGGGTGGGCCGGCATCAGGTTGGCCGGCAGCGGGATGGCCGGCAGCGGGGTGGCTGGTATCAGGTTGGCTGGCAGTGGGATGGCTGGCAGTGGGGGCGCCGCTATCGCTGTACCGGGTGGGCGTTCGGCGTACGTCATGGTTCTCCACCACCCAGGTGACCGGGCGTTCCCGCAGTAACTGCTCGCCAGTCTCCCGCCAGATGTCGGCATCCCACGGGGCCATCACGAACCCGAAGGCGAACGCCTGATGCAGCCGGTCCGCCCCGACGTAGCGGGCTACCCGCTCCGGAGCCAGGTTGACCTCGCCGATCAGGATGCGCGGCGGATCGTACGTGTCTGCGATCGCCCGCCACCGCCGGTAGACATCGGGTGTCTCCGGCTGATCGCAGGCGAGGGGATTGCCTCGCAGCCTGCCTGGTTCCGGTTCGATCCCGGGTGGCAGCGACGGCAGGCCGGGGGCCTTGAACAGCCCGTGCGCCACGTCAACCCGTAGCCCGTCGACGCCCCGGTCGAACCAGAAGCGCACCACTTCGTCGAAGAACGGCGCGGTACGCGGATCCCGCCAGTTCCAGTCGGGCTGCTCGGGGGCGTAGAGGTGCAGGTACCAAGCGCCGTCGGGAGCACGGCTCCAAGCCGGCCCACCGAAGACGCTGGGCCAGTTGTTGGGCATAACGCCGGGATCGCCTGTGCCGGGATCGCCTGTGCCGGGATCGCCTGTGCCGGGGCTGCCTGTGCCGGGGCTGCCCGTGCCGGGGCCGTTTGGGCCGGGACCGTTTGGGCCGGGACTGTTTGGGCCGGGACTGTCCGTGAAGTGGAAACGGGCGCGGGCGGACGCGTCGCCGCTCAACGCTGCCTGGAAGACGGGATGCTCTGACGAGCAATGGTTCGGGACGATGTCGATGACCACGCGGAGTCCGGCCTCGTGTGCGCGGGCCAGCATCGCGTCGAACTCGGCGAGGTCGCCGAAGAGGGGGTCGACGTCGATGTAGTCGCTCACGTCGTACCCATGATCTTTCTGGGGTGAACGCTGGAACGGCGTCAGCCAGATCGCGTCGGCACCCAGGCCGGCGATGTGATCGAGCCGGGCCGTCAGGCCCGCGAGGTCGCCCACCCCATCCCCGGACGCGTCCGCGAAGGAGCGCGGGTAGACCTGGTAGACGACACCGTCCCGCCACCACTCCGTCATGAGCGCTGTTTTGTCATGAGCGCTGTTTTGTCATGAGCGCTGTTTCGTCATGAGAGCTGTTTCTCATGAGCGCTGCTCCGTCATGAGGGCAGTGTGCCCGACGCAAGTACAGGAATGCGTGGGGCGTGGAACACGGTGGGGGAGCCGGCGAGACAGCCGACGAGACAACACGGTGTCAGGGATGCGTGGCGGGGGACAGAGATCCGGACCATGCTGGGACTCGGAACTCGGCGCGGGACCGATATGCGCGGATCTAGATGAGGAGCTGTTGTGGAAACCGAACTGTTCATCGGCGGCAAGTGGGTGCCGGCCTCCTCGGGCAGCCGCTTCGACGTGCTCGACCCGGCGACCGGCGACGTGATCGCGTCGGTCGCCGACGGCAGCGAGGTGGACGCGATCTCCGCGGTGGAGGCCGCTGCTGCTGCGGGTCCGGCCTGGGCTGCGACAGCTCCGAGGGTACGGTCGGAGGTGCTCCGCAAAGCCTTCGAGCTGATGACCGAGCGCGCATCCGAGCTCGCCAAGCTGATCAGCCTGGAGAACGGCAAGGCGCTCGTCGACGCCAAGGGCGAGGTGACGTACGCGGCTGAGTTCTTCCGCTGGTTCGCGGAGGAGGCGGTGCGGGGTGAGGGCGTGCTGGCGACCGCGCCGTCCGGGGCGAACCGCATTCTCGTCGTACGCCAGCCTGTCGGTGTTTGTGTGCTGGTGACGCCCTGGAACTTCCCGGCCGCGATGGCCACCCGCAAGATCGGCCCCGCGCTCGCCGCGGGCTGCACGGTGATCCTGAAGCCGGCCAGCGACACCCCGCTGACCGCGCTCGCCATGGCCGCGATCCTGGCCGAGGCGGGTGCGCCGGAGGGCGTGGTCAACGTGCTGCCGTCGCGCAGTTCCGGCAAGGTGGTCTCGGCGATGCTGCGCGATCAGCGGGTGCGCAAGCTTTCGTTCACCGGTTCGACCGAGGTGGGCCGGACCCTGCTCGCGCAGGCCGCTGACACCGTGGTGAACACGTCGATGGAGCTGGGCGGCAACGCGCCGTTCGTGGTCTTCGCCGACGCCGACCTGGACGCCGCGCTCGAGGGCGCGATGATCGCCAAGATGCGCAACGGCGGGGAGGCGTGCACCGCCGCGAACCGGTTCTACGTCGAGTCGCCGCTCGCCGACGAGTTCGCCCGCCGGCTCGCGCAGCGCATGTCGGGCCTGGTCGTCGGCCCCGGTACGGACGAGAAGACCCAGGTCGGCCCGCTGGTGAACGAGGACACCGTGGCGAAGGTCGACGGGCTGGTCCGGGCGGCGCTGGACAGCGGGGCGGAGGCGGTGACCGGTGGCAGCCGCCCTGAGGGGCCTGGCTACTACTACCCGCCGACGGTGCTGACCGGGGTGGCGGCCGACGCGCCCATTCTTCGCGAGGAGATTTTCGGCCCGGTTGCGCCGATCGTGACGTTCAACGGCGAGGAGGAGGCCGTCCGGCTCGCCAACGACACCGAGTACGGCCTTGTTGCGTACGTCTACACCGCCGACCTGTCCCGCGGTCTCCGGGTGAGCGAGGCGATCGACGCCGGCATGGTCGGCTTGAACCGCGGTCTGGTCAGCGATCCGGCGGCACCGTTCGGCGGAGTGAAGCAGAGCGGTATCGGCCGTGAGGGTGGCCATGAGGGTCTGCTCGAGTACCTGGAGTCGAAGTACATCGCCCTCAACTGGTAGGGCAAGCACTCTTTGGGGCCGGCGCACTCTTGAGGCTGGCGCACTCTTGAGGCTGGCGCACTCTTCAGGCTGCTCTGCCGGGCAGCGCTCGCGCCGTTCCGGAACTGCGCCGGCCCTTCGAGGTCAATACACCGCCGACAGGGCCGTTCGCCATCATGCGAACGGCCCTCACGTTAGGTACGGATGATCACGGCGCAGCTACGCTCCGTGATGGTTTGGCAGTAACGGTTGAGAAATGAATAATCTTTTCCTCTGGCCCCCCTCCCGATGTTGCGTCCGTGGCTCACTGGCCGATACTTGGCGGACCGTTCGGCGCCCCCCGCAGCTCGGGTCACCCCTGAGAGGACACCTATCGCGATGCGAAAGTCTTTGCTCGCTCTGGTCGCCGCCGGCCTGATGGCATCGGTGACCCTCACTGCCTGTGATGACGGCGGCGATCCCGGTGACAATGGCGACAGCGGCACGGCGACCACCGGCAGCGGTAGCTCCTCCGGCAAGGGTGGCATCGGCGTGATCCTGCCGGACACCAAGAGCTCGCAGCGGTGGAAGGACGACGACCCGAAGTACCTCAAGGAGGCGTTCGAGAACGCCGGCGTGCCGTACCAGATCCAGAACGCCGAAGGCGACAAGGAACAGTTCAAGCGGATCGCCGACCAGATGCTGAGCGACGAGGTCAAGGTGCTGGTCATCGCGAACCTCGACTCGGTCAGCGGCAAGGCCGTGATCGATCGCGCCAAGGCCCGCAAGGTCCCCGTCATCGACTACGACCGGATGACGCTGAACGGCGGCGCCGACTACTACGTGAGCTTCAACAACAACCTGGTCGGCAAGCTTCAGGGGCAGCACCTTCAGCAGTGCCTCTCCGCCAAGAAGCGCGTCAACCCGATCGTTGCCGAGCTCAACGGGTCGCGTACGGACAACAACGCCACCCTGTTCAAGGAGGGCTACGACGGCGTTCTGCAGCCGCTGTACGAGTCGGCGACCTACACCAAGGGCCCGGACCAGTTCGTCCCGGAGTGGGACAACGACGAGGCCCGCGAGATCTTCACGCAGATGCTGGACCAGTACCCGAACATCGGCGGCGTGCTCGCCGCCAACGACGGCCTCGGTAACGCGGCCATCGAGGTGCTGCGGGAGAAGAAGCTCAACGGCGACGTGCCGGTCACCGGGCAGGACGCGACGGTTCAGGGTCTGCAGAACATCCTCGCCGGCGACCAGTGCATGACCGTCTACAAGTCGATCAAGAAGGAGGCGGACGAGGCCTCGAAGCTGGCCATCAACCTCTTCAAGGACGTGAAGCCGAGCGTCTCGGAGAAGTTGAAGGACCCGCAGTCGGGCGCCTACATCCCGTTCGTCAGCCTCACGCCGGTCGCCATCACCTTCAAGAACATCAAGTTCGTGGTGGAGGACGAGTTCGTCTCGGCGCAGACGCTCTGCACCGCCAAGTTCAGGAAGGCCTGCCAGCGAGCCGGCCTGATCAACCAGGGCTGAGCGCCGGGCTGAGCGCCGGGCTGAGCGCCGGGCTGAGCGCCGGGCTGAACAGCCAAGGTTGACCACCAAGGCTCCCCGGCCCCGGCTGACCAACCGAGGCTCACTGGCCCAGGCTGACCGGCCCGGCCTGCCCAGCCGAGGCTTGGCAAGCGCGAGCAACATCGGCGAAGGCCGGCAGAACTCAGTCCGCGATCCGGATCCGGACGCGGCGGTTCTGCCGGCCCTTGCTTTCTACCTTCACGACCTCGACCCGCCCGACCTGAGCGGTGGAGGCGACGTGGGTTCCGCCGTCCGCCTGCACGTCCAGGCCGACGATGTCGATCACCCGGATCTCCGGGTTCTCCAGCGGCGGCAGGGCGTCCTGCGTACGCACGAGCGTCGGGATCGCCAGCGCCTCCTCCCGCGGAAGCACCCGCGCGACGATCTTGCGGTCGGCAGTGATCTCCGCGTTGACGGCGTCCTCGAGTGTCTGTTTGAAGCCGGGGGGCACCTCGGGCAGGTTGAAGTCCATCCGCGCCTCACCGGGCTGCATGTTGCCGCCGGTCACCAGCGCACCGAAGTCGCGGAACACGGTGCCGCAGAGAATGTGCAGACCCGAGTGCGTACGCATGAGGCTGCTGCGCCGGGCGTCGTCGAGCGCGCCCCGCACCTTGGTCCCGGCTGCCGGTACCGGGTCGCCCGGCGCCGGGATCAACTGAAGGTCGTCGCCGCTCGACGAGCCGCGACGGCTGTCGACGATCCGGGTCTGCACGCCTTCCCAGAGCAGCACCCCGTGATCCGGCGGCTGACCTCCGCCACCCGGATAGAACGCCGACCGGTCCAGGACGATGCCCGCCTCCGGGTCGGCGGGGTCAGACCACACAACAGTGCAGTCCCATTCGCGTACGGTCGGATCGGCCCAGTCCAGACGTTCGGTACCCATGTGCGCGACTGTATGACAAAAGCTTGGGGCGCAGTGCTGGGCTGGCTGGCAGTGCTGGCTGGCTGGCTGGCTGGCAGTGCTGGCTGGCTGGCTGGCAGTGCTGGGCTGGCTGGCAGTGCTGGGCTGGCTGGCCTGGAGCGGCTGAACGAAGGGTCGACCCGACCAAGCGCTAAGCCAGAAGTTCTCGCACGCGGGGGATGACCTGGCTGCCGTACAGCTCGACGCACGTCATGAGGCGGTCGTGCGGCAGCGTGCCGTGCGAGTACTTCAGATCGAAGCGCTGAATACCCAGCACCTTCACCGTGTTGGCGATCTTCTGGGCGACCGTCTCCGGCGAGCCGACGTGCCAGGCGCCATCGGTGATGTCGGCCTGGAAACGGTCGCGGGTGATCGGTGGCCAGCCGCGCTCCCGGCCGATCCGGTCCAGCATCCGGCGCGCGTGCGGCCAGAGCACCTCCGCCGCCTCCTCGTCGGTGGCGGCCACGAAGCCGGGGCAGTGCACCGAGACGGGTTGCGACGGCTGTTCGAGTTCCTTCAGCGCCCGGTGGTAGAGCTCGACGTAGGGCGCGAAGCGGGCGGGTTCGCCGCCGATGATGGCGAGGACGAGCGGCAGGCCGTACCGGGCGGCGCGCACCACCGACTCCGGGCTGCCGCCGACGCCGATCGAGGCACGGATCCGGCCGGATTCGGTCTTCGGGTAGACCTGCTGGTCGCGGAGTTCCGGGCGGATGGTGCCCTTCCAGGTCACCGGTCCCTCGTCGAGCAGGTGCGTCATCAGGTCCAGCTTCTCGCTGAACAGCCGCTCGTAGTCGGCCAGGTCGTAGCCGAACAGCGGGAACGACTCGGTGAACGATCCACGGCCGAGGATGATCTCGGCACGGCCGTTCGAGACCGCGTCGAGGGTGGCGAAGCGCTCGTACACGCGTACCGGATCGTCGGAACTCAGAACCGTGACCGCCGTGCCCAGGGTGATCTTCTCGGTGCGCGCGGCGATGGCCGCGAGGACGATCTCCGGCGCCGAGATCGCATAGTCGTCGCGGTGATGCTCCCCGACACCGAAGGCATCGATCCCGAGCCGGTCGGCGAGCGCGGCCTGCTCGACCACGTCACGAATGACCTGCGCATACGGCCGTCGCTTGCCGTCCGCGCCCACCGTCACATCACCGAAGGTGTCGAGACCGAATTCCACCGCTGCAAGATTCACCACCGCTGCAAGATCCACCAACCGATCTTACCGACGCCGGAGCATGCCAGCCCGTGATCTGAAGCGCGCCTGCGCTGACATCGGATCAGAGCAGCTTGGGTCAGGGCAGCTTGGGTCAGAGCAGCGCTCTACCGGCGGCCTTTCAAGCGCCGGCCCATCTCGCGGGCGATCTCCTTCTGGGCGTCGCGCTCGGCCATGACTTGCCTTTTATCGTACGATTTGAGCCCTCGCGCGACTCCCAGCTCGATCTTGGCCCAGCCGTCCTTGAAGTAGAGCGACAACGGCACCAAAGTCAGGCCGGTCCCGTTCCCGAGCTGGTTCAGGATCTTGATGATCTCCGTCTTGTGCAGGAGCAGCTTGCGGGTGCGGCGCGGGGCGTGGTTCGTCCAGCTGCCGAAGCCGTACTCGGCGATGTGCAGGCCGTAGAGCATGATCTCGCCCTCGTGCTCCTGGGCGAACGTGTCGACGAGCGACACGCGGCCCAGGCGCAGCGACTTGACCTCGGTCCCGGCCAGCACGATGCCCGCCTCGTAGGTGCGCAGGATCGCGTAATCGTGGCGCGCCTTCTTGTTCGAGGCGATCAGCTTCGTTCCGGTCTCGCGAGGCATGAGACCAAACCTAGGACACGCCGGGAACGGCGGGCGGGTCGACGGGGATGGGGCGCCGCATCGAGTACGTCACGCTGCTCAGGCGGTGCGGCTCGTCCTTGACGTGGATCACCGCCCGGTCGTACGCCTGCCAGCCGGCCTGTCCCGCCCGGTTCAGGTGCCGGACGTCGTCGAAGCGCTCATCGGTACCCCAGCGCAGCACCCCGCCGGGATGATGGAACGTCGCGGTCCAGTCCATGTAGCGATCGCCGCCGAGCGTGCCCGCCGCGCGATACTCCAGCCGCGCGTATTCCCAATTGTCCACCGGATGATTATGCAGTCCGCTCTGGACACACGCGCGCCACCGGTTCGCGAGTCAGCCCGCACTTTCCTGCAACTCGACAACCCAGCTCGACAACCCAGCTCGACAACCCAGCTCGACAACCCAGCTCGACAACCCAGCTCGACAATCCAGCTCGAACACACAGCTCGAACATCGAGGGCCGGGCGTCAGTCTGGTTCCGACGTGAGGGTGCGCCCGTTGAGGTGCTCGAAGCCGGCCTTCACCAGTTCACGAAGCACGGCCTGATCGACGTCGGCAAGGCGTTTCAGGTACAGGCAGGACTTTCCGTTGCGGTGGGGGCCGAGACGGCCCATCAGGTCGGCGTACGCCTCGAAGCCACCCGAGATGTACAACGTCAGCGCCTGTTTGCGCGGGGAGAGCCCCACCGCCGGCCAGTCGCCTTCCCGCCCGCTGGCGTACCGGTAGTGGTAGGTGCCGAACCCGATGATCGCGCTGCCCCACATGGTCGGAGCCGCACCCGTCACCTCGGCGATCAGCTCGCAGGCCGCCTCAGCATCCGCGCGACGCTTCTCGTCCGCGACCCCAGCGAGAAAGGCCGCAACGTCGTCGTCATTGCGGGTTGTCTTGGGCGCGGTTGTCTTGGGGGCAGGCGTCTTGGGCGCAGTCGTTGCGGGCTCAGCCATCTCGTCAGGCTAAGCCCGCCCCATGCCTGCGGCCAGAGCCGAACGCCCAGCACCTGCAACGCTCCACCCCGATAGGGTGTCCACTCATGGATGAGCCGATCGGGTCCGGAATTCTCCGCCACCAGTCGAAACACGACGAGTTCGTGGCGGCGCAGGGTCAGCGGCAGGAGGTGGGCGAGGCGATCGACCGGCACATCGAGCAGTTCTTCGGTCCCGTCGAGTTCGTCTACCACGAGATCGCGTCGCACCTGGTCGGAGTGCACATCTACGTGGTCGGCCCGACCGCCGACCGGCCGTTCCGGACGCTGATCACCTCCGGCATGAGCGAACTGCCGATGACTGTTCCCGAGGGGCACGGCATCAGCCCGTACGCCGAAGTCATGATCGCCCTGCCGCCGGACTGGCCCCTCAACGACAGGTCGGCCCTCGGAGATGAGGCGTCCGGCTGGCCGATCACGCTGCTCAAGCAGGTGGCCCGCCTGCCGCACGAGTACGGCACCTGGATCGGCGAATGGCATTCGATCCCGAACGGCGACCCGATGGAACCGTACGCGGCGGGCGTCCCCTTCGCCGGAGCGGTGGTCACGCCGATGCTGCGGGTGCCCGCCGAGGCCCGCGCCGTCCAGGTCGGCGACGGCACCACTGTCGACGTACTCGCCGTGATCCCGCTGCACCCGGACGAGGTGCGCGTCAAGCTGGAGCGCGGCACCGACGCGCTGATCGAGATCCTCGACCGCGGCAGCATCACCGAGCTGCTCGACCCGGAGCGCCCGTCGTTCGCTTGACCTGAACGCCCCGAGGTCGAAAGAGGGCCAAGGGGCGTTGTATAGAGGGAATTGTTACAGGCAGAGCGTTGTCACAGTCTGAACGCGAGCTTTTCTCGATCCCGACACCCCGCGCAGAGTCCCTGGACAGGGACAACGTGAAGGGGGACGAGGTCGATGAAGGCTGTCCGAGCGCACTCCTACGGCAAACGGCCGACGGTCGACGAAGTGCCCGAGCCGGCGCTGTCCGGCCCTCTCGACGTGCTCGTGGAGGTGGGGGCGGCCGGCCTCTGCCGCACGGATCTGCACATCGTCGAGGGGCAGTGGGCGGACAAGTCCGGCGTGCGGCTCCCGTACGTCATCGGGCATGAGAATGCCGGCTGGGTGCGTGAGGTGGGCAGCGCCGTCACCAATGTTGCCGCAGGCGACGCGGTGATTCTGCATCCGCTGGTGACGTGCGGGTTGTGCCGGCCGTGCCGTCGTGGCGACGACGTGCACTGCGAGAACTCGCGGTTCCCCGGCATCGACTGCGACGGCGGCATGGCAGATCTGCTGCTCACGAACGCCCGCGCGGTGGTGAAGCTGGCACCCGGCCTGGAACCGGCAGCGGTGGCGGCCCTCGCCGACGCCGGGCTGACCGCCTACCACGCGGTGCGCAAGGCGGTGCCGCTGCTGTATCCCGGTACGACCTGCGTGGTGGTGGGCGCGGGCGGCCTCGGGCACATCGGGATCCAGTGTCTCCTGGCGATGACCGCGACCAGGGTGATCGTCGTCGACCCGAGCGAGCGGGCCCGTAGCCTCGCCACCGGCCTGGGCGCCCACGAGGTCACCGACGGCACGGACGAGCTGATCGACAGTGCGCACGTGGTGCTCGACTTCGTCGGGGAGCAGGGCGCGGAGGCGGCCGGTCTGGCGATGACCCGGCGGGCCGGGAGCTACTTCGTGATCGGGTACGGCGGTTCGGTGAACATCCCGACGATCGACCTGATCTCCACGGAGCGCAACATCGTCGGGAACCTGGTCGGCTCGTACACCGATCTCGACGAGCTGATGACTCTCGCCGCCCAGGGCAAGGTCACCCTGCACACGAAGTCCTACCCGCTCACCGCCGTGAACGAGGCAATGGACGATCTCGAAACCGGCCGCCTGGCGGGCCGCGGAATCCTCGTCCCCTGATCCAGCCCTGCTATCCAGCCAGCCCTGCTATCCAGCCAGCCCTGCTATCCAGCCCTGCTATCCAGCCCTGCTATCCAGCCCTGCAAACGGGAGGCTGAGATGTACAAGAACTACTTCGTTGTCGACGCGCACACCCATTTCTGGGACGGCAGCCCGGCAAACCAGATCAACAGGTACGGCGAGGGCTTCATCAAGTGCTTCCACGACTACCACTCCAACCTGTCGCCGGACGAGTACAAATGGCCCCTCGAAGACTTCGAGCGCTACAGCGAGGAGCGGATGATCCGCGACCTCTTCCAGAACGGGTACGACGACGTCGCCATCCTCCAGTCCACCTACCTGACCGACTGGTACGTCAACGGCTTCAACACCACCGAGCAGAACGGCGCCCTCGCCGAACGTCATCCGGGCCGGTTCATCGTCAACGGCCGTTGGGACCCGCGTGACGGCGAGGCCGGCCTGGAGAAGCTGGAACGGCTCCACGAGCGCTGGCAGCTGCGCGGCGTGAAGCTCTACACGGCCGAGTGGAAGGGCGATTCGAAGGGCTGGAAACTGTCCGACCCGTGGTCGTACCGTTATCTCGAGAAGTGCCGTGAGCTGGGCATCCGCAACATTCACGTGCACAAGGGCCCGACCGTGTACCCGATGAACCGGGACGCCTTCGACGTGGCCGACGTGGACGACGCCGCCACCGCCTTCCCGGACCTGAACTTCATCGTCGAGCACGTGGGCCTGCCGCGCCTGGAGGACTTCTGCTGGATCGCCACGCAGGAGCCGAACGTGTACGGCGGACTGGCCGTGGCGATGCCGTTCATCCACAGCCGTCCCCGCTACTTCGCGCAGATCATCGGCGAGTTGCTCTACTGGCTCGACGAGAACCGGATCCTGTTCGGCAGCGACTACGCGATCTGGCAGCCCAAGTGGCTGATCGAGAAGTTCGCCGACTTCCAGATCCCGGAGGACCTGCAGGGCGAGTACGGCACCCTCACCACGACGATCAAGAAGAAGATCCTGGGCCTGAACGCGGCGCGCCTCTACGACATCAAGGTGCCGGGCGAACTGGACCTGCCCGACGAATCAGCGAGGACCGAACCGGTCGACACCGGGCCCGCGATCGCCTCGGGATCCCTCTGATGCTGGGCTATCCGAGCCAAAATGCGCAGGGTCGGGAGGCGCAGGGTTGGGAGGCGCAGGGTTGGGAGGCGCAGGGTTGGGAGGCGCAGGGTTGGGAGGCGCAGGGTTGGGAGGCGCAGAATCGGGAAACTCAGGCCTGGGAGGCGCTGGGATCAGTCCGGGATCCGGAGCTGGACCAGCCGATCACCGAACTGGGCTTCGTCGCCGCGCTGAGTTGCGACGGCGAGGGGATCCGCGCAGAACTACGGTTGCCGACGTACTTCTGCGCGCCCAACTTCGCCTGGCTCATGGTCGCCGACGCCCGCGACGCCCTGGCCGCCCTTCCCGGCGCACACCGTGCGGAGGTAGTGCTGCTCGACCACTTCGCCGCCGCCGAGATCAACGCCGGGGTAGCGGCGTCGAGCGGCTTCAGCACCCGGTTCGACACCGACGGCGGCGACCCGGCCCTGGCCGACCTGCGCGACACCTTCGAACGCAAGGCCCACGTTGCCGCCCAGGAGCGCTTGGCACGCGCGCTGAGCTCAGCCCTTGAAAGCTCAGTCCTTGAAAGCTCAACCCTTGAAAGCTCAGCCCTTGAAAGCTCAGCCCTCGAAAGCTCAGCC
Source organism: Actinoplanes sp. GCM10030250 (assembly GCF_042666575.1). Classification (NCBI taxonomy): domain Bacteria; kingdom Bacillati; phylum Actinomycetota; class Actinomycetes; order Micromonosporales; family Micromonosporaceae; genus Actinoplanes; species Actinoplanes sp. GCM10030250. The sequence continues at coordinate 106,717 of NZ_JBHTDO010000031.1, forward strand.
CTCCCAAATCCAGCCCCCGAACAACCAATAGGGGAGCGCTTGGCCCGCCTCACCCTCGCCGAAGCGGCCCACCTCGCGCCCGACGCGACCGCCGCGGTGGTCCGGCGCCGCGAGCGGCTGGGCCTGGTCAGTGAGCTGGCGATCTGCGACGACCGGGGCGCGCCGATCGCCGCCGACCGGCTACCTGCCTGGTTGCGTTTGGCCCGCACCGTACGGGTAAGCGTCGACGGCAACGCCACGCTCTGCCGCGGCCTCCTCGAAACCCGTTACGGCCCGTCCCACCAGCAACCAAACAACCAAACGCAACCAAGCAACAGAACACAACCAAGCGACTGAACACAACCAAGCGACTGAACCAGAACCCGCCTCAGAACCCACCTCGAATCTCACCTCGGAGGCGCCCGGTGCGCGTGGCAGTGTCGAGGGCGACCGCCCTGCTCGCCCGCACCGCGCCAAGGCGAACCACCCGCTCTATCGCCCACCGGTCGGCGCGCATCCGGCTGGTGGGCAGCGACACCGCGACCGCACCCACGAACCGGCCGGCCGCGTCGTTGACCGGTGCCGCCATGCAGCTCAACTCCGGCTGGAACTCGTTGACTTCGACGGCGAGGCCGGTCCCGCGTACTTGGCTGAGCTGACGGTGCAGCAGTCCCCGGTCGGTGACGGTGGCCGGGGTGACGGCGGGCGTACCGGTTCGGTCCAGCATCGCCTCCCGGTCGGCCGGTTCCAGGGTGGCGAGCATCAGCTTGCCGAACGCGGTGGCGTGCGGTGCCTCATGGAAGCCGACGCCGAGGATCCGGATGCGCGGATGGGCCGGACACTCGTCGACGTGCGCAACGATCATCTCGGCGTTGTGCAGAGCGGCATAGTAGGCCGCGGCGTGCGCCTGCCGGTGCACCACTGCGGCAACCCTGCGCACCTCGGCCGGCGCCGCGATCTGCCGATGCAGGGCGCGAGCCAGGTCGTCGACCCGGTGCCCGAGCGCATACGCCTTCTCCTCGGCGAGGTGCACCAGGTAACCGCTCGTCACCAGCGTGGAGAGGAGGTGATAGGTGGTCGGCAGGGTGAGCCCCAGCGCACGGGACACGTCCTTGGCAGCAACCGGCCCGCCCGCCGCAGCAACATGATCGAGCACCCGCATCGCCCGCTCAACGGACTGCAACAGCCCAGCGCCCCCACTCGCAGAGGCTCTGCCCGTCGAGGCTCTGCCCGTCGAAGCTTTGCCCGTCGAAGCTTTGCCCGTCGAAGCTTTGCCCGTCGAAGCTTTGCCCGTCGAAGCTCTGCCCGTCGAAGCGCTGCCGTCAGGCGCTGCGCCGTTCGAAGCCCCGCCGTCAGAAGCTGCGCCGCTCATACCCCTCAGACTGCGTCGCGGACCATGATGAGGGAAGCGGCGCAACCAATAGTGCGAAAGGGATCAAAGATGATCTTCATTACCGCGAAGTTCCTGATCAAGCCGGAACACGCCGACGACTGGCCGCGGATCTCCGGCCCGTTCACCGAGGCCACCCGCGCCGAGCCGGGATGCCTGTGGTTCGACTGGTCCCGCAGCCTCGACAACCCGAACGAGTACGTCCTCGTCGAAGCGTTCCGGGACGGCGACGCCGGCGGCGCGCACGTCGGCTCGTCCCACTTCAAGCAGGCGCAACAGGACCTGCCGCGGTACCTGGCCGTCACGCCGAAGATCGTCAGCCAGTCCGTCGACCAGAACGACTGGTCCGCTCTCGGAGAAATGGCCGTGGAGTAGGGGCGCAGAAGATCGGGGCGCAGGGCTTAGAGCGCGGGGGATCAGGGGCGCTGCGGATTGCCGGCTTAGGAAATTATTAGCCGTGACTTAGACACCGATTAGTTGTTGCTTAAGCCCAGCGTCAGATCACAAAAGCTCCGATCAAGACCCCCGTAGCTCAGGACAGTTGCTGCTCACAGCACTTAGGGTGTGCCGGTGTTCTGGAAACGCCGGCACACCCGGATCACCGCCCGCCCCACCGACGACCAGCTGATGGCGCTTCTGCGCGACAGGCTGGACGAGATGGCGCCGGGCTTCACCATGGGCAGCCGCGTCCACAACGGGATGCTGCTCGGCCACACCGGCTGGGCACTGATGGCGCTGCCCAACCACACCGATCACCCGGCTCATTTCGACCTGGGTTTCAGCGGTGACGTGTCCCTGGGCGCCGAAAGCATCATCACCGACTGCATCAGCGGCCTCGGCGACTTCCCGGACGCCCTCGACGGCGTCCTGCACCTCTGGTCGGAGACCTCCGGCGCCTGCTTCCTCGAAGTGGCCACCGGCGGAACCGGCCAATTCGCCGACCATCTGCGCGGCGGCACGCAAACAGGCGGGCCAACCAACGGGCATACCTACGGCGACGCAGGCGGCCAAACCAACAGGCAAACCAACGGGCATGCGTACGGGGACGCAGCTGGGCACACGAACGGATACGCAACCGGATTCGCAACCGGGCACACGGCTGGGCACACAGCTGGGCACTCGGCTGGGCACACAGCTGGGCACACAGCTGGGCACACAGCCGGGAACTCGGCTGGGCGCACAGCCGGGGACACGGCCGCGCTGCCCGGCTGGCACACCATCAGCTCGGGCGTGATCGCCTACGGCACCGACGACGGCGCGAACGAGAAGCTCCAGCAGGCGCTGCTCGACAGCGAGGTGTTGCGTGTCCTCGCTGCCGAGCTGACGCCCGTGCTGAACCGGTCCTGGCCCAACGGCATCAAGGTGTTCCTCTGCCGCACCCCGAACTCGGTGACCGCCGAGATCCGCGTCGACGGCGTAGTGGCCGAAGCCGCCTCCAACGCGATGGCCGCCCTACCATGGCCCGCGCTCCAGGAGGTGGCGTTCGCCCGCTTCTACGCGGTCGCCGTGCACCCCGAGTAGGCCGTGCACCCCGAGTAGGCAGTGCACCCCGAGTAGGCAGCTCAGGAGATCGCCGCAGCGAGCGCTGGATACCACTTGTTCGCGATCTTCACGTTGCCGGCGTCATTGGGATGCACGCCGTCGTAGGTGTCAGTTGCCGTGTTGAACCCGGTCCACTGATCCACCACCGTGATCGGCGAGGCCGCCGTGCTCAGCGACGCCGCCCACGCCGGAATCGCGGCGTTCAGGTTCACCACGCGCTGGCCGCAGTCCGTACAGGTAGGCGGGTTCAACGGGATGATCTGCGCGACGATGATCTTCATTCTCGGGTTGGACACGCGCATCTGCTCGACCAGCCTCGTGTACGCCGCCAGGATCGTGGCCGTCGACAGGTTGCTCCACGCGTCGTTCGTTCCGAAGTGCATCAGCACCACGTCCGGGTCCGACGCGGAGAGCCAGCCGACCAGCTGGTTCTGGCTCGCCACGTTGGTGACCAGGAAACCGCCGTGCCCCTCGTTCTCCCCGTCGTAGGCGAATCCGCAACCCTGCCCGGGCAGCGTCCCCACGAAATCCACCCGAGCAGCCGGCAGCTTCTGCCACAGCAGCGCCCGCCAGCACCCCGGCGACCCGGTGATCGAATCCCCGAGCGCCATGATTTTCGTCGGCCCACCGCCAGGCGTAGAGGGAGAAGTGGACGGCGAGGTGGACGGCGAGGTGGAGGGCGAGGTGGACGGCGAGCTGGACGGGGAGGTGGAAGGAGACGGCGAGGACGACGGCGACGGCGACGACGGAGTGGTGGGGACCACGCCACCGGTGCACACCGTCCCGTTCAAGGCGAACGACGACGGCACCGGGTTCGACCCCGTCCACGACCCGTTGAACCCGAACGACGCGGCACCGCCGGTGGCGACGGCCCCGTTCCATCCGGCGTTACGCACGGTGACGGTGGACCCGGATTGGGACACCGAGCCGTTCCAGAGCTGAGAAATGCTCTGCCCGGCGGTGAACGTGAACACCAGTGACCAAGCCGTTACCGGATCGCCGAGGTTGGTGACTTCGACATTGGCGCCGAAGCCGCCCTGCCACTGTGACGAGACGGTGTATTTCACCGCGCAGCCGGCCGCCGCATCCGCCCTGGTGGCGGTGGTGACGGCGGCTGTCGCGACGAGCGAGCTGACGATGGCGGCGACGGCAAGTCTTCGTCGATGCATGGGATGCCTCCGGGGGTGTTCTTGACGAGCGTGCGGGAACGGCGCACGCTGGGAGCGCTCCCATTAACGCACATCGATGTGAGGTTGGAGAATGGCCCTCAGTAGGAAGTTCACCGCAACCCTCGGCGCCGCCGTCCTCGGCGCGGGATTGCTGGTGGCGGCCCAGGTCGAGGCCGGTGCCGCGCCCCCCGTCCCCCCGCTCACCGACGGTAAGCAGCGCGAGGCGCTCGACCGCGGTCTGATCAGCGTCCGCTCCGGCAGCGGCAACCTGGTCAGCTGGCGGCTGCTGGCCACCGACCCGGCCGGTGTCACGTTCAACCTCTATCGAGGATCCACCAGGGTCGCCACCACGTCGGTGACCAACTATCTGGACTCCGGCGCGGCGGCGGGCCAGGCGTACACGGTGCGTCCCGTGGTGAACGGCGCCGAGCAGGCGGCGTCGGCCGCTTCGCTGAGCTTCGCGAACGGCTACCTCGACGTGCCGATCCAAAACCCGAACAGCTCGCTCTACGCCGCCAACGACGCCTCCACCGGCGACCTGGACGGCGACGGCAAGCTGGATCTGGTCCTCAAGTGGGAACCGCTGAACGCCAAGGACAACTCGCAGTCCGGCGTCACCGACCCGGTCTACATCGACGGGTACCGGCTGGACGGCACCCGGCTGTGGCGCATCAACCTGGGCCGTAACATCCGGGCCGGCGCGCACTACACGCAGTTCCAGGTGTTCGACTACGACGGTGACGGCAAGGCCGAGGTGGTCATGAAGACCGCCGACGGTACGACGTCCGGCACCGGTCAGGTGATCGGCAACGCGAGCGCCGACCACCGCAACTCCAGCGGTTACGTCCTCAGCGGCCCCGAGTTCCTGACCGTCTTCAACGGCCAGACCGGCGCGATCCGCTCCACCGTCGACTACGTCCCGCCGCGCGGCACCGTGAGCAGCTGGGGTGACTCGTACGGCAACCGGGTGGACCGTTTCCTGGCCGGCACCGCCTACCTGGACGGCTCCCGGCCCAGCATCATCATGGCGCGCGGCTACTACACCCGCAGCGTCGTGGTCGCCTGGGACTTCCGCAACGGCACGCTGACCCGGCGCTGGACGTTCGACAGCAACAGCTCCACCAACCCGGGTACCGCCGGCCAGGGCAACCACCAGCTCTCGGTGGCCGACGTCGACGCCGACGGCCGCGACGAGATCATCTACGGCTCGCTGGCGATCGACGACAACGGCGCCCGCCTGTGGAACACCGGGAACGGCCACGGCGACACCCTGCACGTCGGCGACCTCGACCCGAACCGCGCCGGCCTGGAGGTGTTCAAGGTCGACGAGGACGCCAGCAAGCCGTCGTCGTGGTTCGCCGACGCGCGTACCGGTCAGATTCTCTGGTCGACACCGGCCGGTGGCGACAACGGCCGCGGCGTCTCCGCCGACATCTGGGCCGGCAGCCCCGGCGCCGAGTCCTGGTCCTCCATCCCGTCCGGTGTGCGCAGCCCGTCCGGCGCGGTGGTCTCCAGCCGCAAGCCGAGCTCCACCAACTTCGTCATCTGGTGGGACGGCGACGCCCAGCGCGAGCTGCTCGACGCCACCCGCATCGACAAGTACGGCACGTCGGCCGACACCCGCCTGCTGACCGCCTCGGACGTGCACTCGAACAACGGCACGAAGGCGACGCCGTCGCTCTCCGCGGACATCCTCGGTGACTGGCGCGAGGAGGTCATCTGGCCGACGAGCGACAACACCAGGCTGCGCATCTACAGCACCCCGGCGGCGACCAGCCTGCGGGTGATCACGCTGATGCACGACATCCAGTACCGGACCGCGATCGCCTGGCAGAACACCGCCTACAACCAGCCCCCGCACCCGAGCTTCGCCATCGGCTGAGCGAACGCGCCGAACAGCTCCCCGGGGGCGTGCGGCACTGAGGCTGGGGAACGGGACTCGAGCCGGACGCGGATGGGCCCGGGGCAGGTGCGGAGACGGGTATGGGAACGGGCCCGGGTTCCGCACCGCCGCCGGGGGTGGATGGTGGGTCACCGCCCCCGGAGCAGGCCCGCACCGCCCAGGTCACGGATGGAGGCGTCCAGGACCTGGGCGGTGTGGGCCAGTGCGATCTGCCCGCCCCTACGGCGCACGCCGGCTGCTACCTGCATGAGGCAGCCCGGATTCGCGGTGACCAGCAGCTGCGCGCCGGTGTCGAGGACCGCGGCCGCCTTGCGGTCACCGAGTTCGGCCGCCGGGACGGGGTTGAGCACGTTCCACACGCCCGCCGAGCCGCAGCAGATCTCCGGGTCGGCGATCGGCCGCACCTCCAGGCCGGGGATGCCGGCGAGCAGCGCGCGCGGCTGGGCGCGAACGCCCTGCGCGTGCCCCAGGTGGCAGGCGTCGTGGTAGGCGACGGTCAGCGGCAGCGGATTCCGGCGGGCCACCGGGCCCAGTTCCACCAGCAGCTCGGTCAGGTCGCGGACCTTCGCGGTGAAAGCGGCGGCACGGGACGCGTACGCGGGGTCGCCGGCGAGCAGTTCGCCGTACTCCTTCAGCGACGACCCGCATCCGGCCGCGTTCACCACGAAGTAATCCATCCCGGTCGTCTCGAACGTGTCGATCAGCTTGCGGGCGAACCTCTGCGCCTCCTCCCGGCGCCCGTTGTGCACGCTCAGCGCACCGCAACATCCCTGGCCGGGCGGGATCAGCACCTCGCAGCCCTCGGCGGCCAGCACGCGTACCGTCGCTGAATTGACGTCCGGGAAGAACGCCGACTGCACACAACCGGTCAGCATGCCCACGACGGCGCGTTGTTTGCCGCGCGCGGCGACGCGCCGCGGCGGCTTCGGAACGGCACGCAGCCGCGGCGCCAGCGATTCCAGCGTGGCGAGGGTGGGTGCCAGTCGTTGCAGGAGGCCGGTCCGGCCCACGAGCTTGCGCAAACCCGATTTCTGGTACGCAAGGAGCGGCCCCCGCAACAACCGGAGCCGTTTGGGGTACGGGAAAAGCGCGAAGATCGCCGTTCGGAGAGCACGGTCCCGCGCGCTCCTGTCGTGCCGGCGCTCGACCTGAGCCCGGGTGTCCTCGATCAGCCGGTCGTAGCGCACCCCCGACGGGCAGGCCGTCACGCACGCCATGCAGCCGAGGCAGTTGTCGAAGTGGCCGACCATCGAGTCGCTCAGTGGTTCCCCGTCGAGGCCCTGCCCGATCAGGTGGATACGCCCGCGCGGCGAGTCCATCTCCTCGCCCCACAGCACGTACGTCGGGCAGGTCGTCAAGCAGAACCCGCAGTGCACGCAGTCCGACACGAGATCCGCGCTCGGCGGATGGTCGGCGTCGAACGCGGGCCCGCCGGCGGGGACGTCGATGCGCTCGGCGGCTCGCAGGGCGTCGGGCGGAGGCTCGCCGGTGCCGTGGGTGGCGTGGACGTCGGTCATAAATCAAATCCCTCCACTCTTTAAATCCCGCCCACGAACCGGCCCGGCGCGAACCGATGCTCCGGATCGAACTGCTCCTTCACCCGGCGCATCAGCGCGAGCCCCGGCACCGGACCCCACACGTCCAAGGTCTCGCGGACGTCGTCCGGCGCGCTCAGCACCACCGCGTGCCCGCCCGCCCGGACCGCCGCGGCGCGCAGCAGCTCCACCCGGCTGCGCGGGTCGCATCCGTCCGCGGGCAGGCCCGCGTACAGGACGCCGGCGCCCGCTGAGCCGGTGACCGTGGCGCCGGCACCGACCGCTGTCGCCACCAGCGCCGGCACCTGCGACAGCACTCCGGTCAGCTTCACCGTGACATCGCCCGGGGGCTGTTCGTCCCACCACGGCGGGGGCTCGGTGCTGGCCTCACCGCCCTCGAGCAGCGCGACCACCGCGGCGGCCCGGTCGCGCACGCCGGTCGCGGTGCCCTCGAGCAGGACCGCGATCTCCGGGTCGGCGCCCGGTGCCGCGTGGACCTCGAGCGCACTCGGCGCCACCTGGGAGGCGATGATCCGGGCGGCGTGGCCCGGTGGAGCTTTGGCCCGTACGAAAAAAGCCTGGAGCGGGGCCGGATGCAGGCGGAAGACGCACTCGGTGATCAGCCCGAGGGTTCCGAAGGACCCGGTGTAGAGCTTGCCCAGGTCGTAGCCGGCGACGTTCTTGACCACCTTGCCGCCCGCCCGGGCGATCTGGCCGTCCGGCCGGACCACGGTGATGCCGATCAGCAGATCGCGCGCGGCACCGTAGCGCAGCCGCCGCGGACCGCTCCCGTTGGCGGCAACCGTGCCCCCGGCCGTCGCGCCCTCCGGAGCGTCCAGGGCGAGCTGCTGTCCCGGCAGCGCGTGCAACTCGGCCATCGGCGTTCCGGCGCGGACCACCGTGATCAGGTCGCCGGCCGCGTGCTCGACCACTCCCGCCAGCCGCCGCGTGTCGATGATCAGGTCCAGCTCGCGCGGCGGGTTTCCCCAGTTCAGCTTGGTGCCGCCGCCCCGGATCACGATGCTCAGGCCCTGCGCCGCCGCGATCAGCGCGGCCGCCTCCCCGGTCGAAGCCGGCGCCGCCACCAGCCGCGCGGGCACACCGCCCACCACGTCGCCGTCGCCCGCCTTGACCGCCAGATCGTCGAGCACGCTCATTCAGAAGACCTCCGCGCCCTGGTGCTCGAAGCCGCCCTGATGCTCGGAGCCACGCTGTTGTTCGGAGCCACCCTGTTGTTCGGAGCCGCCCCGCCGCCGCCCCGGCCGTTCCCCGCACAGCCGCGGCGTGGGGAAGATCTTGCCGGGGTTCGCCAGGCCGTCCGGGTCGAAGGCGCAGCGCACCAGCTGCATCGTGTCGAGGTCGGCCTCGCTGAACATCCGTGGCATGTAGCGGGCCTTGTCGACGCCGACGCCGTGCTCACCGGTGATCGATCCGCCGTACTCGATGCAGAGGTCGAGGATCGCCCCGGAAACCGTTTCGGCGCGTTCCGCCTCGCCCGGCACGCTGTCGTCGAACAGGACGAGCGGGTGCAGGTTGCCGTCGCCGGCGTGGAACACGTTCGCCACCCGGACGCCGTGCTCGGCGGAGACCTCGTTGATGCGGCGCAGCACCTCCGGCAGCGCGGTCCGCGGGATCACCCCGTCCTGGACGATGTAGTCCGGGCTGATCCGCCCCACCGCGGCGAACGCCGACTTACGCCCTCGCCAGATCAGCTGCCGCTCGGCGTCGTCGGCGGCCACCCGGCTCTCGAACGCGCCCGCCTCGTCGCACAGCCGGGTCACCTCGTCGAACTGGGCCGCGACCTCGGCGGCCGGCCCGTCCAGCTCGACGATCAGCACCGCGCCCGCCCCCGCGGGGTAACCGCAGTGCACCGCGGCCTCGGCGGCCTCGATGGAGAGCGCGTCCATCATCTCGATCGCGGCGGGCACCACCCCGGCCGCGATGATCGCCGAAGTGGCGGCACCCGCCTGGTCGGTGGACGGGAAGGCGGCGAGCAGCGTGCGGACGGTCTCGGGCAGGCGGGTGAGGCGGACCGTCACCTCGGTGGCGACGCCGAGCGTCCCCTCGGAGCCGACGAACGTGCCGAGCAGGTCGTATCCCGGCGTGTCCGGGGCCGCGCCGCCGAACTGGACGTGCTCGCCGTCCGGGGTGACGACCCGCAGGCCGGTCACGTGGTTGGTGGTGAACCCGTACTTGAGGCAGTGCGCGCCGCCGGAGTTCTCCGCGACGTTGCCGCCGATCGAGCAGATCTGCTGGCTGGACGGGTCCGGGGCGTAGTAGTAGCCGTACGGGGTGGCGGCGTGGGTGACGTGCAGGTTGATGACGCCGGGCTCGACGACGGCCCGCTCGTCGGCCGGGCGCACCTCCACGATCCGGCGCAGCTGCGAGGTGACGATCAGGACACCGTCGGCGTGCGGCAGCGCCCCGCCGGACAGCCCGGTCCCGGAGCCGCGGGCGACGAACGGAACCTTCGCGGCGACGCAGGCGCGGACCGCGGCGGCGACCTGCTCGGCGGTGCGGGGGAGCACCACCAGCGCCGGGATGACGCGGTAGTGGGCGAGGCCGTCACACTCGTACGTCCGAAGTTGCTGCCTGTCGGTGAGCACCTGCTCAGCGGGCATCTCCGCGCGCAGCCGCGCCGCAAGCTCATCGACAATCGTCATCGTGGGCCTCCCTGGCGCCGGTGCCTACCGCCACGCTAACCGTGATCGACGCCGCGCGCGATGCCTCTGGCCGGGCTCGGCGCCGGGTGCGATGTCTCCGAGCCTGCTCGCCGCCGCGCGTGATGCCTCCGGAGGTGCGCGGGGCTCGACCGTATGGAACCGGGTGTCGCTTCCTAGCGGGCCGTGGTGGCCGCGTCACGCCACGTCGATGCAGCGTGCGGGCTTTTTCTGATCCGGCTGCCGTCTGCCAAGATGGCCGGATGCTGTCGACCGCCCGGACCCGTGCCGCCGCGACCGTCCTGACCGCCGCCTGCGCTCTCGCGCTGGTGGCCGGATGCAGCGACGACGAGACCGACCCGTCCCCGGACGCCGGGCTGATCGCCGTCACCACGATGCGCGGGGCGTTCCTGCAGGCCGCCGAGATCGGCCCGGCCTGGGACGCGCCGCAGGCGGCCGATCCGCAGGCGAGCGCCGATCCGGTGCAGATGGTGAACTTCTGCGGTGGCACCACCACCCCGCCGCAGGTGCCGCCGGGCGCCGACGTCGTGTCGTCCTCGCTCGCTGACGAGGGTTCGAAGGGTGCGCAGACCCTGCACCAGACCGCCCTGGTCTATCCGGACGCCGCCACCGCCGCGAACGGGCAGGCGCTGCTGAAGGCCGTTGCGGACAAGTGCGCTCCGTCGGTTTCGGTGCCGGCGACCGTCACCGCGGACCGCAACGAACCCGCGTACACCGAGACGGTCGAGGTGCGCCCGGTGGACGAGGCCGGCTGGTCGGGGTTCGTGATCATCCGGCACAAGCGGTACGAGGCGGCGCACCCGGGCACCGCTGACACCGCGGTCGCCGTGCTGAACAGCCGCAACGTGGTGCTGGTCGACACGTACGCGCTCTATCAGCTGAACAACGCGAGCGCGTCCCCGAACTTCGAGAACGACTGGAAGCGCTTGGTGGGCACCGTCGTTCAGCGCGTGGGCTAGTTCCGGGATGGTGTGCGGGCCCGTTGCTGGGCTTCTGCTGGGAATTGGGGCTGGGTCCACGGCTGGGTCCACGGCTGGGATTGCGAGCCGGACGCCGTTGGTCTAATGTTCGCTCTGCGCCGTTGCGAGTTCTTCCCCCGTGGAATTCGCAGCGGCGCCCTTATTTTCCCGGCTGCCCCGGCAGGTCCGGGAGCGACATCCCCCGACTGTCCGATGCGGACTCAACCGTCCCGGTGAAGTTTCTTGAGCACCGTTCGAACGTGGCCTAGGCTTTGGTCGGCTCATCAACCTCAGTTTATGCCGTGGCCGACATCGGGGGATGCGCATCGGCGTCAGCACTGCTCAGGGCTCTGCTCTGAGCGCTGCGCCGCTGCTCATGGCTGTACGGGAGGGGAGCCGGGGGTCCGGCGGGAGGTGGTGCGGGATGGCCGGTAAAGAGGGGGTCTTCTCGCTCGCCGGGAAGCTGGACCGGCTCTTCCGCGCCACGGACCGGCCCGAGCCCAGCTACATGGCGGTCGCCGAGGCGATCCGTGCGGCGCAGGGTGTCCCGATCTCGCACACGTACATCTGGCAGCTGCGCACCGGCCGCCGCGACAACCCGACTGTTCAGCATCTGACGGCGCTCGCCACGTATTTCGGGGTGCCGGTCGCCTTTTTCCTCGACGACGAGACGACCGCCCGGGTCGACGGTCAGCTGGAACTGCTGCGGACCCTGCGCGATGCCGGGGTGACCGAGATGGCGCTGCGAGCCGCTGACGTGTCGCCGGACGGGCGCGCGGCGATCAGCGAGCTGATCCGGCAGGTCTGGGAGTCCGAGCATCCCCGCGACACGGGCTGAGGTCCCCGGCACCCCGCCGCTGTTCGTCGCGGAAGGCCGCGCTGACCCGTGACAGCCAGGCGATCTCGTCGGCCATGTCCGGGCCGACCGGCGCCCACCGCCCGGGCGGGTCGGCCGGCGGCTCCCCGGCGGCCCGGCGCCGCAGCGCGAGCACGATCGCCCGCGCCTCCGCGACGGCTGCGTCTTCAGGGGCTGCGTCTTCAAGGGCTGCGTCATCAAGAGCTGCGTCTACAAGAGCTGCGTCTTCAAGAGCTGCGTTGTGGGGCTGGGCCGCGTCGGCCGGCAGGAAGTCGCGCAGGGCCAGCATGCCGTCGCGGATCTCGATGACCCGGCGGTAGAGGCGCAGCCGCACCCCCGCCACGCCCCGCGCCTCCACCGCCGAGCGGGCCGGCCGCCACAGCACCATCTGCGGGAAGGCCCGCCGCATCGCGCTCCACAGCGGCCGCAGCACCAGCAGCGTCCGGTAGGCGCCGAGCACGGTCCGCAACCGCGCCGCGGCGGGCACCGAGCCGCCGGCCAGGTAGAGCACCACGCCGGTCCGGCGTACGGCCACGGTCCACGGCTGCCACTGCCCGAAGTCCAGGGGCAGCCCGGAACCACGCAGGTCCACAAGAATGACAGTGCTCCCCGCGTACGCCGAAATGAGAGACAACCCGGCGCCCATGGTCACCAGGCCGACCCGCAGCATGCCGCGCGGCGCGGAGCGCCCGAGGGCCAGACAGGCGCGCGCACAGAGTGCGACCACCACCGCGAGATATCCCTCGAATACGGTCCAGTAGGCCATCTGCGCCGGGGTGATCCCGGCGGTCAGCCGGGGCGGCGTGGTCGCGATGCCGCGCGCGGCCAGGACGGTCATCGCGATCAGGACCGCACCGAGGAGTGCCAGCTGAGCCCGGCCCCGTCCCGTGCCGGTGACCAGGGAGATGAAGCGGAGCAGCAGAAACGCCGCGGTCACCCCGCAGAGGTGTGCGGCGACCGGGACGTCGCGGCCGGCGCGGATCGCGGGCGCCGCGAGGGAGACGGCGAGCGCGCACGCCAGGAAGCTGGCCCACAGCACCCGCTGCCGGTGATCCCGGCGCAGGCCCGGCAGCCGGGCGAGGACGATCACCCAGAGAGCGGCGCCGACCGCCAGCATCACGCCGGGGCGCCCAGTGCGTCGGCGATCCGGCCGACCGGGTCGTCACGGGCCGGTGATCCCGCGGTGCGGATCATCGAGGCGAGCATCTCGGCCTCGCGTTCCTGGGCCGTGGTGTGCCCGGCGCGCCCCAGCACACGGGCGACGAGCGCGGGATCCAGATCCGGAAAGAGCTGGGCCGCGCCGGCAGCGGCTTGATGCCCGCACAGGATGTGGGCGATCTCGTGCAACACGATGTGCTCGGCGTGCAGCGGCGAGGTGCCCGGATCGAAGAAGACGTAGTCGGCGGCGGGCATACCGATCCAGAGCCCGCACGGCGCACCGGGGCTGAGGCCGGGGAGCGGGCGGCGGTGCAGGGGACGGCCGCGCGAGGCCGCGACCTCGGCGCACAGAAGATCAAGATCGAAGGGGTACGGGAGACGGATGCCCCTCAGCCGCCGTGCGCTGCGGCGGCGCAGTCCCTCCATTGCCGGAACGGTACCCCGGCCGCGCCCGTGCTCGTAACTGCTCATTGGGAGCGCTAACCGAACAGCCTCTTCCGTGCGGGTGTGGAAAAGCCCACGGGACTGTTAACTATTCACCACGATCACGCTTAGCCTTACGAATTCCGGGGCAGGAAAGGTGTCTGGCCGCGGATTCTTAACCGGAGGTGGGTGCGGCATGAAGTTCGTCTACGACTTCCACGAGGGCAACAAGGACCTCAAAGACCTGCTGGGTGGCAAGGGCGCCAATCTCGCGGAGATGACGAACCTCGGCCTGCCGGTTCCCCCCGGATTCACCATCACCACCGAGGCCTGCCAGCAATACCTGCGCCACGGTACGCAGGTGGACGGCCTGTCCTCGGAGATCGACGAGCACCTGGCCACCCTGGAACGGGCCATCGGCCGCCGGCTCGGTGACTCGGCCGACCCGCTGCTGGTGTCCGTCCGGTCCGGCGCGAAGTTCTCGATGCCCGGCATGATGGAGACGGTCCTCAACGTCGGGCTCAACGACGAGTCCGTCGACGGGCTGTCCCGCCAGGCCGGCGGCAACGACCGGTTCGCCTGGGACTCGTACCGGCGGCTCATCCAGATGTTCGGCAAGACCGTCTGTGACGTGCCCGGCCACGAGTTCGAGGACGCCCTGCACGAGGCGAAGACGGCCAAGGGCGTCACCGACGACGTCCAGCTCGACGCCGACGATCTGCGGGCGCTCGTCGGCGCGTACAAGAAGGTCTTCGCCAAGCACACCGGGCACGAGTTCCCCCAGGACCCGCGCGAGCAGATGGACCTGGCGATCGCGGCGGTCTTCCGGTCCTGGAACGCCGACCGCGCCGTCCTCTACCGCCGCCAGGAGCGCATCCCCACCGACCTGGGTACCGCGGTCAACGTGGTCGCCATGGTCTTCGGCAACCTCGGCTCCGACTCCGGCACCGGCGTCGCATTCACCCGTGACCCGGCCACCGGCGAGCAGGGCGTCTACGGCGACTACCTGTCGAACGCGCAGGGCGAGGACGTGGTCGCCGGCATCCGCAACACGCTGTCGCTGGCCGACCTGGAACGGCTCGACAAGAAGTCGTACGACGAGCTGATGCAGATCATGGCCACCCTCGAGGGCCACTACCGCGACCTGTGCGACATCGAGTTCACCATCGAGCGCGGCAAGCTGTGGATGCTGCAGACCCGGGTCGGCAAGCGCACCGCTGCCGCCGCCTTCACCATCGCGGCCCAGCTCGTCGACGAGGGCGTGATCGACCTGGACGAGGCGCTCACCCGGGTCACCGGCGCCCAGCTCGGGCAGCTGATGTTCCCGCGCTTCGACCTGTCGCCGTCCCCGGAATCGTCGTCGCCCGACTCCATCACCCGGGGTGTCGGGGCCTCACCGGGCGCGGCCTTCGGCGAGGTGGTCTTCACCGCGGCGCGGGCCGTCGAGGTGGCCGCCCAGGGCCGGCCGGTCATCCTGGTCCGCCGGGAGACCAACCCGGACGATCTGCCCGGCATGATCGCCGCCGAGGGCATTCTGACCAGCCGTGGCGGCAAGACCTCGCACGCGGCGGTGGTGGCCCGTGGCATGGGCAAGACCTGCGTCTGCGGTGCCGACGAGATGGAGGTCGGCCGTGACTCGTTCACCGTCGGCGGGCACACTGTCCGCGAGGGTGAGGTCGTGTCGGTCGACGGGACGACCGGGCGCGTCTACCTCGGTGAGGTGCCGGTGCGGCCGAGCGAGGTCGTGCAGTACTTCGAGGGGGACCTGGATCCGGCGAACGCCAACGATCCGCTGGTGGCCGCTGTGCACCGGATCATCACGCACGCCGACGAGAAGCGGCGGCTGCGGGTGCGGACCAACGCTGACACCGGTACGGACGCGGCTCGGGCGAGGCGTTTCGGTGCACAGGGGATCGGGTTGTGCCGTACCGAGCACATGTTCCTCGGCGACCGGCGTGAGCTGGTGGAACGGCTGATCCTGGCGCGTACCGACGACGAGCGCAACGGGGCCCTCGCGAAGTTGCAGCCGCTGCAGCGCGCCGACTTCCTGGAGATCTTCCGCGAGATGAACGGGCTGCCGGTCACCATCCGGCTGATCGACCCGCCGCTCCACGAGTTCCTGCCGTCGCTGGAGGAGCTCGCGGTGCGCGTCGCGGTCCAGCACGAGCACGGCCGGCGCGTCGAACACGACGAGAAGCTGCTCGCCGCCGTGCGCCGGATGCACGAGCAGAACCCGATGCTGGGCCTGCGCGGCGTACGCCTCGGCCTGGTCATTCCCGGCCTCTTCGCGATGCAGGTCCGGGCCATCGCGGAGGCCGCGGTCGCCCTCGCCGCCGAGGGCGGCAGGCCGCGCCCGGAGATCATGGTTCCGCTGGTGGGTGCCGTTCAAGAGCTGGAGACGGTACGCACGGAAGCCGAGAAGATCATCGCGGAGGTGGTCGGCGAGTCTCCCGTGGAAATCCTGATCGGCACGATGATCGAGGTGCCGCGGGCCGCCCTGACGGCCGGGCAGATCGCCGAGGCGGCCGAGTTCTTCTCGTTCGGCACCAACGACCTGACCCAGATGGCGTGGGGGTTCTCCCGCGACGACGTGGAGGGCGCGTTCTTCTGGCGCTACCTGGAGCTGGGCATCTTCGGCATCTCCCCGTTCGAGTCCATCGACGCGGACGGCGTCGGGCGCCTCGTGAAGATCGCCGCTGAGGAGGGGCGGGCCGCGCGCCCCGGGCTGAAGCTGGGCGTCTGCGGTGAACACGGTGGTGACCCGGACTCGGTGCACTTCTTCCACGAAGTAGGGCTGGATTACGTGTCGTGCTCACCGTTCCGGGTGCCGATCGCCCGTCTGGAGGCAGGGCGGGCCGCAGTGCAATCCGACGGCTCGGACCACCGCTGAGCAACCCTCCCACAGTTTCGCGGCGCCGGCTGTCTCCGAGGCGGCCGGGTTGAGTCGGCCGGGTTGAGTCGGCCGGGTTGAGTCGGCCGGGTTGAGTCGGCCGGCCGGCTGTGCCGTCCGTCCGCTTGCGCCGGGCCGGAAGGCCGCGGGCGATGTGCCACAGTGGCCGGTTCGCGAACCCGACCGGGTACAGCCTGCCGATTCCGGCGAAAGATGTCGGTGGGTGGGTCTACCGTCCGGGTGTTGGAGCAAGTCACGGGTCGATCGGCAAGGGAGCTGTCATGACGTCCCGTCTCAACCCCTACCTGACGTTCAACGGCAACGCGCGCGAGGCCATGGAGTTCTACCACTCGGTCCTCGGCGGCGAGCTGAAAGTCAACACGTTCGGCGAGTTCGGCACACCGGACCCCGGCATCAAGGACAAGGTGATGCACGCCCAGCTCACCACGTCCGACGGCAACACCCTCATGGCCTCCGACGTCCCGCCCGGCATGGACTTCGCCCCGGGCAACACGATGACCGTGAGCCTGAGCGGCGCCCCCGGGGACAACCTCCAGGACACCTGGTCCAAGCTCGCCGACGGCGCCACCATCGCCGTACCCCTGGAAAAGCAGATGTGGGGCGACGAGTTCGGCCAGCTGGTCGACCGCTTCGGAGTCCCCTGGATGGTCAACATCGGCCAGCAGTAACCCGCCGCCACCCGCCGCCACCGCCCTCGCGGCCCGCCGCCCGCGCCCTCGGCGGCGCCCGCGGCCCGCCGCCCGCGCCCTCGGCGGCGCCCGCGGCCCACCGCCCGCGCCCTCGGCGGCGCCCGCGGCCCACCGCCCGCGCCCGCGGCCTCCCGCCCGCGCCCGCGGCCTCCCGCCCGCGCCCGCGGCCTGCCGCCCGCCACCGCGGCCTGCCGCCCGCCACCGCGGCCCGCCGTCGCCCCCGAGCCGCGACCGGAGCAGAGGTCTCGGCTCGCACGACCCTGCGCACCTGTCCCGCTCACACCCTGCGCCCATGTCCCGGAATGCGGGATCGGCCATCACGATGAGCGACGAATCACGCTCATGTCCAGCTTCCGACAACGTTTCCCGGCTTCTTGGGACGCATTGCCACCATGTCATCACCGGATTGGCATCTTCGCAGTTGAGGGTGTCCATTAATGGCGCCTGGCCGCCTGCCCCGAATGGTACGAATTCATCGATCTTGGGGTACTGGGGAAATGTGGTGGTGGCCACGTAATGCAATCCTCGGGGACACTGCGTGACCAAGGTGGAGCCTAGACTCGCCCCGAAATCCAGCATCTGAACGAGCCGGGGGGCTCGTGTTTCAGGGTGCTGGAGGTTGCCGAGGGGGAGCTACGTGACGGTCGACCGGCCGATCCGTGAGTGGAACGGCTTGATGATTCCGGAGCCAGGCGTCTACAAACTGGACGAGGCGCACAAACGAATAGGTTTCTTGGCGCAGCACATGATGGTCAGCCCGATTCGCGGTGAGTTCGCCGCTGCGTCCGCGACGATCGTGGTCGGGGGAGACCCACTGAGGTCGTCGATCACGGCCACCATCAGGTCTGCCAGCATCAACACGCACAATCCGGATAGGGACAAACATCTGTCGAGCCCGGATTTTCTCGACGTGGAACGATTTCCCACATTGGACTATCGCAGCACCGGCATCGCGTGGGAGGCCGACAGCGACCCGATCTTCCATTGGGCGCGGCTGCGCAACAACCCGCTCGGCCGCCGCGGCACGGTAGCCGACCTGCCACCCGCGGCGACCCGATCGTCCGGCCGGTTCGTGGTGAGCGGCCTGCTGGCCATCAAGGGTGTGACCCGGGCGATCGACATGCACATGGAGTTCGGCGGGGCCCGGCGTGACCCCTACGGCCGGGACATCTTCGGTTTCAGCGCGTCGGCGGAGTTCGATCGCGAGGACTACGGCCTGCTCTGGAACGTGCTCCTCGAAAGCGGCGGCGTCCTGGTCGGCAAAAAGGTCAAAATCGAACTCGCGGGCGAGGCCATCCGCGAACCGTGACCCCCACCGCCCACCGCCGCCCCTCCCTCCCCGAACCGCAAGACACCACTCACGCCCAGCCGGCCCAGTCAGCTGGCCGCGAGGGGTGCTTTTCGGGCCGTGGGGCCCCGCTCGCGGCCAGCCGGGCGGCTCGGCTGGCTGTGAGGGGTGCTTTTCGGGGTGTGGGGCCCCGCTCGCGGCCAGCCGGGCGGCTCGGCTGGCTGTGAGGGGTGCTTTTCGGGGCGTGGGGCCCCGCTCAGGGCCAGCCGGGCGGCTCGGCTGGCTGTGAGGGGTGCTCTTCGGGGCGTGGGGGCCCGCTCACGGCCAGCCGGGCGGCTCGGCTGGCTGTGAGGGGTGCTTTTCGGGCCGTGGGGCCCCGCTCAGGGCCAGCTGGGTGGGAAGGCCGGGCCGGG